>CALGIR010000284.1 GCA_937915475.1 uncultured Bacteroidales bacterium | reverse complement strand
GAGCTTGCTCCACTGCATAATCCTGCAAACCTAAAGGGTATTATTTCCATGGAAAATCTGCTAACGGGTGTACCTCAGGTAGCCGTTTTCGATACCTCTTTTCATCAATCCATACCAAGACATGCTTTTTTATATGCAATTCCTTACGAGTACTACGAGGAGCATAAAATCCGTAAATATGGGTTCCATGGCACTAGCCACAAGTTTGTTGCTCAAAAAGCCTGCAAGCTAGCTGGTTTGGATTTTGAAAAGAGCAAAATTATTACCTGTCATCTGGGTAATGGAGCATCAATTGCTGCCATTAAAAACGGAAAATCTATTGATACATCAATGGGTTTCACACCTGTAGATGGCTTAATTATGGGTACACGCTGTGGCAGTATCGATCCAGGTGTACTCCTTTACATTGCTGAGAGGGAGAATCTGAATTTCAAGGGAATTAGCGATTTAATCAATAAGAAGAGTGGTGTAAGCGGAATTTCCGGATTGTCTTCGGATATGCGAGATTTAGAGAGTGCAGCAGCCGATGGGCATGAGCGTGCCCAGCTTGCTTTAGATATGTACGACTATAGGGTAAAACAGTTTATTGGAACCTATGCTGCATCAATGAATGGGGTTGACCTTATAGTGTTTACAGGTGGAATTGGTGAGAACGATATCAACCTTCGTAAAAATATTATAACCGAGTTAACCTTCTTGGGAATTGATTTTGACGATGACGCAAATAACGAAGCAATGGGTAAGGATAAACTCTTAACAAAACCAGAATCAAAGGTTAAAGTTATGGCTATAACCACCAACGAGGAGTTGGTAATTGCTTCGGATACAGCACATATTGTAAACAAAATGAAAAAATAAGTATAAACTATTTGTAAGTTAAACACACATAATATCTTTTAAATATGACTATTACAAAGCTAGATCAACTATTTGATGTTTTAAAGAAAAAGGCAAAGAAGCGCCTTGTTGCAGCATACGCAAACGACGATCATACCATTGAGGCCGTTAGTATGGCTGTTGATATGGGGATTATAGATGCTACTCTTGTGGGTGATGAGGAAACAATTAAAAAGGTTTGTGCATCCCATAACATCGATCCTTCGAAATTTAGAATTGTACAGGAAAATGATGAGATGAAAGCTGCCGCAAAAGCAGTTGAACTAATTAACAATGGCGAAGGCGATGTGTTAATGAAAGGGCTTGTTAGTACCGATAAGTACATGAGAGCTATATTGAATAAAGAAAAAGGCTTATTGCCTCCTAAAGCTGTGCTTAGCCATGTAACCGTAGTACAGGTTCCAACCTATCATAAGCTCCTAGTTGTTGGAGATGTTGCTATTATTCCTGCACCAGACCTAAACCAAAAGGTTGCAATAACCAATTATTTAATTAAAACAGCGCACTCATTAGGTATTGAGAAACCTAAAGTGGCTATTCTTGCTGCTACCGAACTTGTTTCGCCAGCAATGCAAGCATGCGTTGATGCTGCATTAATCTCGAAGATGGGCGATAGGGGTCAGATTAAGGGTGCATTTATCGACGGTCCTTTGGCATTGGATGTTGCCTTGGAAAAAGAATCAGCTGAAATTAAAAAGTTAACTGGCCAGGTAGCAGGAGATGCTGACTGCATACTCTTCCCTAATATCGAAAGCGGTAACGTATTCTTTAAAGCCTGTACAAAACTGGCTAAAGGGGAACTTGGAGCCATGGTAATGGGAGCAAAGGTACCCTGTGTTTTAACTTCACGTGGAGATAGCGTTCAATCAAAAATGTACTCAATTGCGCTAGAAGCAAACGCCGCTAATTAATAAATAATAAAGTAAGATGGACAATTTTAAGATTCTAGCCATAAACCCTGGTTCAACCTCAACCAAGATTGCCGTTTACTGCAATTCAAAATCAGAGTTTCTAAAAACCATTAGACATACCACTGAAGAACTACAGCGTTTTGGCAGAGTAACCGATCAGTTTGAGTTTCGTAAAGACATTATTCTGAAAGAGTTGAAAGAGTCTCAGATTGAAACGGATAAAATATCTGCTGTTGTTGGCAGAGGAGGATTGATTAAACCTATTGAATCCGGTGTTTATGAGGTTAACGATAGGATGAAGGAAGACCTTAAAGAATCGATTCGTGGTGAGCATGCAAGCAACCTAGGCGCACTTATTGCCGATAATATTGCTCGTAGTTTACCAAACGCAAAGGCTTACATTGCCGACCCCGTTGTGGTTGACGAACTGCAGGATATTGCCCGCATTGCCGGACATCCAAAGTTTGAGCGGGTATCCATATTTCATGCACTTAACCAAAAGGCCATAGCCAGGCAGTATGCAAAAAGCCTTGATAAGAAGTATGAGGAACTTAACCTAATTGTAGCACACCTTGGAGGCGGAATATCAGTGGGTGCTCACTATATGGGGCATGTAATTGATGTTAATAATGCTCTTGATGGTGAGGGACCATTCTCACCAGAGCGTTCAGGTACAATTCCTGCAGGACAGCTAGCAAAACTGTGCTTTAGCGGTGAGCATACCTACGATGAGGTAAAGGCAATGCTTACGGGTAAAGGCGGACTTGTAGCCCATACTGGCTCCAATGACGCCTACGATATTGAGATTAAGGCTAAAGCAGGCGATAAGAAAGCCCAGTTAATTCAGGATGCCATGTCGTACAATATTGCAAAGTATATTGGACAAATGGCTGTTGTCCTCAAGGGTAGGGTAGATGGTATTATTTTAACTGGCGGTATTGCACACAATGCATACCTTGTTGAGTACATAAAGGAGATGGTAGGGTTTATAGCCCCTGTGGCGGTATATCCAGGAGAGGATGAGATGCAATCGTTGGCACTTAATGCCTTAATGGCACTTAGAGGCGATGTGTTACCCCGCGAGTATAAATAGCAAATATGTTTGCATATTGAGAATGCCCGAGCAATCGGGCATTTTTGTTTATAAATTACCCACGAAGCAGTAAAAAAAAATAAGTAAAAGGCTCAAAATTCATACAGTAGACTCAACAAACAGGGTTGAGTACAAGCAGGGAAAAATCATGTTTAATTTAGTTTTTATTATAGCTCTTTAAAATAAATGCTGGGTTTAGTTAAAATCTCCCGATTAAATTTTATTGACAAGAAACGATTGACTAAGTTAACCGACTCAATGGCTGACGGATAAAATCAAACTGAAAGGGCAGCTAAAATATTGATAGAATAAAAGCACTTAAATGAAAAACCCTAATTCCACTGATAAAACGCTTTCCGAATCCCAAACAAGCTCTGCAAAGAACACAGCTGAAGCCGATAAGCTTCGAAAAGCATCGCACCAGCATATCGATGATGTTTACGATATGTTAGATAGTTCAAAGGAGGGAATTTCTGAGGAAACTGCAAAGAGTCGTATATCAACTTATGGCTTAAATGAAGTGGATTATGATCGAGCCCCTGCATGGTATACTCAGCTGATAAAATCATTTATCAACCCTTTTATCCTCATTCTTGTAGCCATAGTTGTAATTTCTTTCGCGATAGATGTTTGGTTTGCCGCTCCAGGAGAAAAGGACTGGAAGACCGTAATTGTTGTATCTGCAATGATTATCATCAGTTCTTCACTCGGCTTTT
Source organism: uncultured Bacteroidales bacterium (assembly GCA_937915475.1). Taxonomy (GTDB): domain Bacteria; phylum Bacteroidota; class Bacteroidia; order Bacteroidales; family Tenuifilaceae; genus Perlabentimonas. The sequence goes on along the minus strand of CALGIR010000284.1, from coordinate 16,429 downwards.
TTCAGGAATATAGAAGTAATCGTGCCGCAGAAAAATTAAAGGGAATGGTTACTACTACCGCAGCTGTTTTAAGGAAGGGAAAAAAGAGAGAAGAAATACTGATGTCGCAAATAGTGCCTGGAGATATCGTTTATTTAGCTGCTGGCGACATGATTCCAGCAGATTGTCGCGTAGTGGAAAGTATAGACCTGTTTATTGGAGAATCAATGCTTACCGGTGAGTCGCTCCCAGTTGAAAAAATGGCATTGCCAGTTATTAACTCTGAAAACAAGCCGCCTATCGAACTAAATAACTTATGCTTTATGGGCACTAACGTTATTAGCGGTTCGGCTAAAGTTATAGTTATAGCCACTGGTTCCAACACTTATTTTGGCAGTATTGGTAAGAGCATAGTGGGCGAGAGACCAGAAACTAGTTTTGATATTGGGATAAAGAAAGTTAGTGTTCTACTTATCCGATTTATGTTGGTGATGGTGCCAATTGTCTTTTTAATCAATGGTTTGGTAAAGGGAGATTGGATTGAAGCATTGCTGTTCTCCATAGCAGTGGCTGTGGGTCTCACGCCAGAAATGTTGCCCGTTATTGTTACCGCCACTCTTGCCAAAGGCGCCTTAAGCATGAGCAAGCACAGGGTGATAGTAAAACGCTTGAATGCCATACAAAACCTAGGTGCCATGGATTTGTTATGCACCGATAAGACTGGCACATTAACTCTTGATAAAATAGTTCTCTCGCAACATCTAAATGTTATGGGACTAGAGGATTATGAGGTTTTGAAATGGGCATATCTTAATAGTTTTCATCAAACAGGGCTGGTAAACCTCATGGATAAAGCCGTCCTCGATCATGTTGAAATTCACGATTATTTAAAGGTAGAAGAAGATTTTAAAAAGATTGATGAGATTCCATTTGATTTTCTGCGCCGCCGCATGAGCGTTATTTTAAAACAAAAAAACGGTAAACATTTAATGATCACTAAGGGTGCTGTAGAGGAAATGCTGGATCTCTGCACTCACAGTTTCGATCCTGGTGAAGACAGAAAACTGCACATAGAGGAAGATGAAGTAGTAGTTTTAGATGATGAAATGCGCAAAAATGTTTTGGAAACTACTTCGGCCTTAAATGCAAAAGGACTACGTGTTTTGGTGCTCGCTATTAGAGAGTTTGATGGTAATCATCCTCTGACCTATAATGTGGAAGATGAGAAAAATATGATTCTGACTGGTTTTATAGGTTTCTTAGACCCCGCTAAACCCTCCGCCAAACCGAGTATAGAGGCTTTACATAAACTAAATGTGGATGTCAAGGTCCTGACTGGAGATAATGAAATAGTTACCAAAAAGATTTGTGGTGATGTTGGTATCCCTATCCGTAATATTATGCTTGGAAATGAGCTTGAGCTGATTTCTGATGAGGAACTTACAGCACGGGTAGATGACATTTCTATATTTGCCAAATTAAGCCCTTTGCAAAAAGTTCGGGTGGTCCAATCACTACGAGCCAAGGGTCATACCGTAGGAGTTCTTGGCGACGGTATTAATGATGCTCCTGCCTTAAAGGAAGCGGATGTGGGTATAACTGTGGATAATGCAGTGGATATTGCAAAAGAAAGTTCTGATATTATTTTGCTTGAAAAAGATTTAGAGGCATTGCATAAGGGTGTAGTGTACGGAAGAATAACTTTTGGTAATATTATGAAGTATATTAAGATGGCCACCAGCAGTAACTTTGGGAATGTTTTTAGCATTCTGGGTGCCAGTGCATTTTTGCCTTTTTTACCTATGCTGCCAATTCAATTGCTGTTTCAAAATCTTTTATACGACTTTTCTCAAATCTCCCTCCCTTGGGATAATATGGATGAGGATTACTTAGAATCTCCCAAAAAATGGGAACCCAAGGGGATCTTCAGGTTTATGATCTATTTAGGTCCTTTAAGTTCGATATTTGATTATGTATTGTTTGCGGTGATGTTTTTTGTATTTAAAGCAAACAGCCCTGATCATCAACATCTGTTTCAAACAGGCTGGTTTGTGCTAGGGCTTGTGTCACAAACCCTTATAGTGCACATGATTAGAACAAAAAAAATACCGTTTATTCAAAGTTGGGCTTCTGCTCCTGTTATTGCAATGACATCCTTGGTAATGGCTCTTGGAGTGATAATTCCCTTCACACCACTTGCGGCAGTGCTATCTATGGTACCACTACCCCTGGTCTATTTCTTCTGGTTAATTGGCATTCTGTTAGCTTATAGTTTGCTCACCCAATTTGTTAAAAACTGGTATATAAAAAGGTTTAATGAATGGTTGTAATAAGGATGTTTTATTAGCCTCATAAATCATCGGGCTAATTTACAGATAAAACCCTAACCCAGTTGATGATTGTAACAAAAAATAACATCACTTGGATAAATTTATCAGATGGCAAAGGAAGTTTCGCAGGAATACCTGTAGATTATGGAATAAATGGATGGGGTATTGGTCAAATGTTTATAATGAAAAATTAAGTAAGCATATTGATGCATTGAATATATAACGCTACCCAATATGCAGTCGTATTTTAGGCTATGGGGAAACGTAGAAAAAGAAGACAATATATGCGGAGTTTTGCATGAGTTTGAAGGTTATAGTAAACAGTGCGAAGGGATAAAATAAAGGAACAAGGCAAATTAAAAGACTAAATAATGCATACCGAAGAACCGACAAATAGGGTAGAACACACAATAGATATGGGAAAAGTAAATCTTTGGGTTTTTATAATGATTTTTCCAATACTTTTATTATTCCTTCTACCATTTTTATTGATTTGGGACTTTGAACTAATAGGTTTAGGCAGGGTGATTCTAATCAAATTCGGTTTTATTTTAGTGTTACTTGGAATAGTTTTTCATGAACTCCTCCATGGCATTACATGGGCTTTATTCGCAACCAAAGGTTTTAAATCCATACGTTTTGGCATAAACTGGAAATGGTTAGCCCCGTATTGTCATTGTAAAGAGCCCCTAAAAGCTAAGCACTATGCCATTGGCGGATTAATGCCCTTGGTAGTTATGGGTATTATTCCTGTTATTATTGCCCTTGTTATTGGGAATGCTGTGCTGTTAGTTTTCGGAATTATCTTTACATGGACGGCGGGTGGCGATATTATTTCAATATACATGCTAAGGAAGGTTAATAGGAATATCCTTGTTTTTGACCACCCAGATAAGATAGGCTTTTATACCATTGATTCTAAATAAAATAGGATCCGCTAATTTTAGCGGATCCTACCAAAATGTTTTAACTTATTTAGTTCTTAACTATTTTTTTGGTTATTCTTGTACCATCGATATAGTAAAGAGTGATTAGATGAACTCCTCTATCAAATTTCGACGTGTTAACTTCAATTGTTTCCTTTTTACTAATTGGGAGATTAAGCATTTTTTGCCCAATGATATTGCTTATAACAATTCTCTCAACATCTTGTAATCCTTTAATAGTAATACTACTAGTAAATGGGTTAGGGTAGAGGTTGAAACTTTCATTATTTAAACCAAATACAGACACGGGGGTAAACGATATGCTTAATGCAACATCAGTGTCAATAACTTTCACACTTCCCCTTCTGTCATGATAGGAGTCTTTGGTTATTATATAGTTATAAGTGCCGGAGTAAATTCCGTCAGCTACTGCAACTCCTTCGCTATTGGTTGTGTAATCGTTATCGGCAAAATTAATGTTAGCACCTTCAACATTTCCTTGAGAACTAGTTACAGTGAAGGTTACAGTATATGTAGGAATTAATGATAGTGAAATGCTTTTAACAACATCCTCATCAACTACCTCAACCACTCCATTTTCTTGGATATACGCCTCTTTTACAACAGTATATTTATATCCCCATGGATCAAGATCTTCGATTTCAACAATACCATTAACACCAGTTACATAATCAGCATTATTAAAGGTTACTAATGCGTCTTCTAGCGGTAATTCATTTTCATCTGTAATCTCAAAAGTAACTGAGTAGGTTGCCCCTCTTGTTATAACAGAATATAGATCCAAACCGGTATCCACAACGGTGAATGAGGCCTCAAAAGGCTCATAATTATGCTTACTTACGCTATAATTATACACGCCAGGTTCAAGTTTTGAATATGTATGGCCTTCTGCATCGGTTGCTTTAAGTATTGAGTTCCCAACAAATGCTTGTATATTCCAATTGTAATTGAGTGAGGTATTTAGATCGCTTAGCATAACCCAGTTATTATCCCAGTAAATCATGTTCCCTTTCCCGGAGACAGCAGGACCGCTATCGCAACCCGCAGGATGTCCACTTTGTGCATTAATCTCATAACCAAACCAAAGATCGTATGAAGCATTGATCTGGAAAGGGACATCTAGATAAACAGTATTCCATTCGTTAATGGTTGGCGCTTCAACGTTTTGAGAGTATACCTCAATAGTCTCATCACCTATCCATATCTTGAGAGTATACTCGGCATTTGCTTCTCTGGGGAAGAATGCAATTTTGGAGAGTAACTGACCATTGTACTCTGCTAGATCAGTGGTTTCCCACCTACTGGCAACCATAAATGTTATTTCCCCTCCTGTTCCAATGGCACTAGTATTCTCACCATTATCCCAATTTATCCATTCACCCGCGGCCTCTTTAGGATATGCTGCAGGGATGAAATTAGAAATTTTGCTTGATTCGACAGTAGTTGGGATAATTCCATTGTTTTTTCCTGATGCTATACTGAGAGGAACTTTTGGAGATGAACTACTAGAAATAATTTGGCCATAATCAATAATTTTGTCAGTTAAAGGCAATATGGCAATTGTAGCATTCTCTACAAGGTCTTCGAACTGATCCTTTACTTCAAAGTTAACATTGTAACTTTCTTTCTCTGTAAAGTTAGCTATCAAATTAACATCATTTGCTGGCATATTGAAGGTGTAGGTTTGCTCACTACTAAGAATATCGCCGCTTGTATTAGTCCAGTTTTCGAAGAGGAAGCCAAAACTAGGCTCGGCCTTCACGGTTACGCTTACGTTTTCAGTATAAGGTCCATTGTTAGTTATATCCAAGGCAAAACCTGAATTTGCTGGGCTTGATGATAGGTTAACATTATAAACGCCTGTGTTACTTAGCGTAAATGTAATCGTTTCTCCAGCTGAACCAATATTCAAAATGTTTAAGCCCCCCTCAGAACCATTAGAGAGAAATGGGGAGGGATTTTGCCCGTCAGAAATAAGACTATAACCATAATCCGATGATAGCGCAGCTAGATTTATTTGCCCATTGGCAGTTGTTGTGCCATTGGGTCTGTATACGTATACTTCATCGGGAGGACCATTTGCATTTCCATCACCTGCAAGCGTATTGATTCTGTATACCAGCAATCCACTTTGGGGTAAGGTTGATTCATAGCGTCCGCTTTTCTTTCTGTATTCTACAATAAAGTATTCGGTTGTAGAGAATGGAGAGTTAATTCTGAATGCATTGTTAGTGTTAGACGTTAATGGGTTGAGCGTATATTCTCCAGGTTCTGAAATAGTTGGGATTTCGCTTACCCATTTCTTGTTTGCATACTTATACTTCATAAAAGCACCCATGTGTACGAAGCCCGATGACATTAAATCCCATGGTCCAACAGGATTAAAGCCATCCTGGCTATAACGATATAAATCGGGAGCGCCAAGTGTGTGAAACATTTCATGTGATATTGTAGAAGCAACCGCCTGGTTTTCAGGCTGGAATGTATAGTCGTACACCCTTTTGCCATGTATACGTACATTATATGAGTACAAAACCCATCTGTGTGCCCAAAGTAAATCGCTCCAACCCTCGGCATTACCTCTGATAACAAAACAAACATTATCAACCCTTCCATCTCCATCACCATCTATTACTAAAGACTGAGGTATTTCATTTTCAATCTCTTCTATTGCTCTTTGGAGTAATTGATGTTCTCTTGTTCTGCTTTGGGTGCTGTTTTTGTAACCATTAGGGTTAGTGGTTGCATTATACGGCTGAAAAAAGGATCTATCTTCTATGTCTTGATAAGAAAGATTGGTTGTAAGTGCCGCAACAGGAAAATGATGACTTGTAATATCGAGTTGGTTGTAGGAAACCTCTTTGAAATAATCCTTTAGTGAGGCACCTGTAGTACTGTTAAGCCTTCCATCAAAAACGCTTCGTTTGGTTGTGAACTCTGAATCATCAGCAAAGCGGATGTAGACGACTAAGTTATTTATACTGCCTATATGTGGAGCCTTGGCCCCATCGTCCTTAACATCTGCCCAATACGCATTAACCCTGTGCTTATATTCTTTTTCAGTTATTAAAGCATTTGGCACTAATTCAGTTGCCTTTGGTAATACGCTGTTTACACGATACTCTGAAGCAATAAGAGAGTCGCTTCTAACTACTCCATAATAGTAATACCCATCATTACCCTGAATAATAGTATATCCATCCTCATCGTGTAGGTAATTAAAGAACTCATCACCAGATGCGTAGCACTCAATTTTAGTGCCGTCGGGGTTTGATACTATTGTAGGAACTTTTTCAATATAAGCGCCTTTAAGGGTTAAGCTTGTAAAAAGAATGAGGATTGAAAATAAATTCAATAAGCCCTTTCTCAAAAGTGAAGAGTTAACAATCATTTTTTTAGTGTTTTAAGTGTTACGGTTTACTGGTAATAACAAGTTTAATATGACCAAGGTTATTGTCAAAAGGTTTAATCAGGAATAGTTAACCCTTGTCTTATGACCTCCTAAAAACCTGTGACCGCAGCATGTAGTTATTAAAGTTTAATGCCAAACCTGCTAATTCCCTTTTATCTTATCAGCCATTTTCTGTGCAATTACATCACACTGAGCGTACTTATCCTCACTGGGTTTACCATAGATTTCGGCTGGGTCAGCAACTAGTTCTAGCTTTGATTCTTCAACAAATTTCATTAGATTTCTTACGCCACCACCATTCCAGCTGTAGCTACCAAATATTCCAAGATATTTTTGCTTAATTTTCATGTGGGTCAGTTCGCGGGTAAGATTCTCCATCAATGGAAACATTTGACCGTTGTATGCACTTGAACCAAGGATTAAGCCTTTATACTTCCATATCTCATTTATCAGATGGCTAATGTGTGTGCGGGATACATCGTGAATACGAATATTTTTAATGCCATTCTCAGCAAGTTTACGGGCAATGTAGTCGGCCATTAGTTCGGTATTACCGTACATTGAGGCAACAACTATAACCACACCATCCTCGGCCTCATAACGACTCCATTTATCGTATAGGTCGAGAACTTTTTGCGGATTTTCGCGCCAAATTGGCCCATGAACGGGTGCTACTATATTAACGGGCACATCCTTAAGTTTTTCAAAGGCTTTCTGAACCATGTTGCTATACAAACCAACTATGTTTGAGTAGTATCGGCGCATTTCATCCTCATAGAAATCGAAGTTAATCTCATCATCAAAAATACCGCCATCTAGCGTGCCGAAGCTGCCAAATGCATCGCCAGAGAAGAGTATCTTATCGGTTGTATCATAGGTCATCATGGTTTCGGGCCAATGAACCCAGGGTGTCATAACAAACTTTAGGTTATGGTAGCCAAGGTTAAGTTCATCGCCATCATTAATGGTTAGTAGCCTTTCGGTGATATCCCAGTAGGCTTCAACCATTTTAAAGGTTTTTACATTTCCCACAATGGTTACTCCGTCAAAGTAATCGAATATTGCCTTAACTTCACCAGAGTGGTCTGGTTCCATGTGGTTTATGATTAGATAGTCTAACTTTCGGCCATCTAAAAGTTTCTCAATTCGCTCAATGTAGTTGCCTGACGCCCTATCCTCAATGGTATCAACAAGCGCAGTTTTATCATCTACAATAAGGTATGAGTTGTATGAAACACCTCTTTCAAGTGTCCACATGTTCTCAAAAAGCCTTTTTCGTCTATCGTTTACTCCAATCCAATGGACTTTACCTTTAACGGGTACTGTGTAATGCATTGTTATATTTTTTTGGTTATTCTTTAATTGAGAACACAAAATTAGCTAAACAGTTGCAAAAACATTGGTATTTAATGAATAAACAGTAATAAAAAAGGGCAACAAGAAATTCTCATGCCCTTTTTATCTGTGTAATTTGATGGGGGCGGATTACTTAACAAAGATAAAGAACTGCCAAGGTTCAATATCCATTATCTCTCCAATTTCGAGTTCAACCGCTTCATTACTAAATAATTCTGTATAAACTCCAGCAAATACATCGTCTTTAAGCTCTATGCTTTGCCTAAGATTAGATAGGTTAAATATTGCAAATACTTTATCGGTTTCATTCTCGCGGGTAAATGCAAAAATATTTACATCGTTGCTGGTTTTAACCCTAAACATATCAGCCCCTTTATCAGCAGCAAAAAGAGCAGTGTTCTCTTTTTTTAGGTTGATTAATTTTTTGTAAAGATTTGTATACTCATCACTTGGAGTCCAGTCAATCAAATCCTTTTCAAAAAATTTGAGCATACGGTTAAAGCCTACTTCTTGCCCGTTATAGATTAATGGCATACCGGGGATAGTAAATGAAAGTGCAGCAAACGATTTTGCGGCTTTTGGTCCCATACGTTCGAACTCTGTACCAGCCCAACTATTCTCGTCGTGGTTGCTGGTAAAATGCATCCTAATGGTATTTTTGGGATATTCAGCAATTTCTCTTTGGAAGTATTCTTCAATATCGAGAACGGTCTTTTCCCCTTGTGCAATCTTGTTCATTATATGATGAAATTCCCATCCATAGTCGGCGTCAAAGGCATACTCCTGAAGTTCAATGGCATCTGCCTCAGCTAGCATAAAAACTGGTTTAATTGCAGCAAGTTCGGTCTTAGCTCTGTTCCAAAAATCGGTTGGAACCATTGCCGCTACATCACATCGATAACCATCGATATTTGTTTCCTCTACCCAAAATTTAAGAGCATCAACCATATAGTCTCTAAGCTCTTCGTTGTCGTAGTTAAGCTGAGCTACATCAGTCCAATCGAAGGGAGAAACAATATTACCAATCGAATCTCTGGTGTACCAGTCGGGATGATCAGAAACCAGCTGATTGTCGTGCGAGGTATGATTCGCTACCCAGTCGATAATCACCTTCATGTCAAGTTTATGGGCTTTACGTACCAAGCGTTTAAAGTCATCCATTGTCCCAAATTTGGGGTTAATCCCTTTATAGTCCTTTATGGAGTAGTAGCTTCCAAGCGTTCCTTTTCGCTCAAGTTCACCAATTGGATGTATGGGCATAAGCCATAAAATTTTTACGCCAAGATTGTTTAATCGTGGCAGATGCTCTTCAAAGGCCGCAAAGGTGCCCTCGGGTGTGTACTGGCGAATATTTACCTCGTATATTGTGGCGTTGTAAATCCAATCGACATGTTCAACCTTAAAAGGTTGTTTGTCGGTTTTTACATTTGGATTACACGATGCAAAGCTAAGTGCAGCGCATAAAAGCAAGGCAAATGCAAAATTCTTAATTTTAAGGTTTAATGTTATCAGCATGATTATAAGGTATATGGTTAGTTTATTTCATTCGTTTGCACATAAATCATAAATATTTCATAGCGATGCTTAATCTGTGGCAAATCTTTTTTAGTACATTTGTTAATATGTAGAATAACGATTGTTAAAAATACGATATTTAAAAAAACACTTCAAATAAACTCGTGTTTTATACCTAAAAATTACAACAATCGATAGAGTTTTTAAATCAATTATATTTATTTTTTATGAAAAGAGTGCTTGTAGCAACCGGTGGGGGCGATTGTCCTGGTTTAAATGCTGTGATAAGAGCAGTTGTTAAACGTGCAGAACAGGAGCGTGACTGGGAAGTAATTGGAAGTATAGAATCGTTTAATGGTATTTTAAGAGAGCCCACAGAAATAAGGGTTCTCGATGAGAAGGCCGTTGCTGGTATTCATGTGCAAGGAGGAACCATAATTGGATCAACTAACAAGGGAGGTCCCTTTGCTTGGCCAATTAAGAATAAGGATGGTTCATGGGATTATGCAGACAGGTCGGATGAGATGATTCGAAAGTTGCAATATCTTGGTGTTGATGCTGTTATTAGTGTTGGAGGAGATGGGTCGCAAAGAATTTCGCAGGGACTATTCGAAAAAGGATTGAATATTATTGGCGTACCAAAAACTATTGATAACGATTTGCTTGCCACCGACTTTACTTTTGGTTTTCAATCTGCAGTTCAGGTAGCCACCGATGCAGTTGACAAACTTGTTACCACTGCAGCAAGCCATAACAGGGTACTTGTGCTTGAGGTAATGGGACGAAATGCAGGATGGATTGCCCTTCATGCTGCTATTGCTGGAGGAGCGGAGGTATGCTTAATTCCTGAAATACCCTACGATTTGAATAAAGTACTAGAAAAACTCAAATCGCGCTACAGCAGGGGCAAAGGAAATGCCATTGTTGTGGTTTCCGAAGGGGCTATGCCTAAGGGTGGCGAAGTGGTTGGCGTAAGGAGTACCGAAGTAGGATATCAGCATATACGACTGGGTGGAATTGCCCATAAACTTTCATACGATTTAAAGGAGGCAGGTTTTGAGGCCGATATGCGCGAAACGGTTCTGGGACACCTACAACGTGGGGGAATCCCCGTTGCTTACGACCGTATTCTTGCTTCGCAATTTGGCGTAAAGGCTTTTGAAATGGTGCTTAAGGGCGAGTTTGGGAAGATGGTTGCATACCGTCATCCCGAAATTATTGCAGTGCCTTTAACCGAGGCTTTGGATAGGCCAAACTTTGTTAATCCAGATTGTAGCTTGGTTAGAACAGCCCGGGGTCTTGGAATATCTTTTGGAGACTAGTAAGCCAAATGCTATATTTTGAATAAGCCTGCCCTTGTGGTGGGCTTTTCTATTTAGATTCAACGCAGAATTGAACGGTACACAACTTGCGCTTATCAAAATCTCTAGTAATTTCTGATATTAGTGTTCGTTCATCTGTTTTGACTGTTATAACACTACACATCTCATCACAAAATCCTTCAGCCAGATAGTTAATGCTTAGCTCACAAATACGGTTTTTAAGATAAAAATCCATTGGGAATGAGTTGATGGCCCATTCAATGTATTTTGTATTATTTATATGCCCATTTACATCGATATCCGCTATGCGTGGTATTATTTGATAGTTTGAAAAGGGTGTTCCGCCACTAGTTCTAATTTTTTGAGCATTATTTTCTGTGGCTCTAAAACTCTCGCATAATGGCATACGCTCCTTAAATGTATTGGGCCGCTTAGGGCGTCTACTTTCAATATCAACAATTAGCCAACTTGAGGTAGCGCTAATTAGCCTTTTGTTATCCTCATTTTCAACCGTAAAATCTCTGAGCGCAAAAGCACCCTCAGTGCCACTAGGCCAGGTTCTTAGTACAACACTATCTGTCCATTTAGGCATTTCGTTAATTTCTGCATGAATTCGAGAGAGCACCCAGAAAAGCCCTTGGTTATCCAAATCATTATATCCAAACCCATTTATTGATGCATGTTCCCATGCAGCCTCCTGAAAAAGCAAGAATAGCGATGGGATTGATAGCTCTCCCCTTAAATCAGTAAAGTATGATGTTATGGGTACTTTTTTTACTAAAAATTTATTGGGGTTGTTCGGTTCCATTATGCGGCTTTAAAATCTGAGTTTAGATACTGTTGTATCAATAAATTTAGTGGTTTGCCAAAAGAGTATTCATTGGTAAAAACGGATTGTTAAATATCCTTTAGTAAGTGTTCTTTGTTTTATAACGACGAAGTCTGGTAGCTCCGCTAAGTTAGAGGATTTAGACAAAAGCAACTTTGTAAAATCGGAATTGATTTTTACAACAGGTTTGTCTAAACGGTATTTGTGATATAGTTTACTTTGCCAATTCATCTAATAATTTCAAAAATAAAGCACCCTTGGGTGATATTCGATATTGTTGATTAGAGCTTTTGGGTTTATCTGGAATTGTCCATTCAATTAAACCGTCCTCTCTTAATTTTTTTATTGTGGTATATAATGAGCCAGAGATGGATTTTTGTTCTAAAACTGTTGAAAGCTCTTGTGTTGAAGATGTTTGTACTTGTATCAATCGTAATACTCTACCATACAAAGACTCCTGCTGTAACTCCTGCTGTAACTCCTGCTGCAACTCGTGTTGTTGCTGATATAGTGTGTTTGTAAAAGTTACACGGAAAGCTATACCGGGTTCTTTCCAACTTAGTTTTATTTCCGGGTATTTCCTTAATTCATTAGCAAACAGTCGCAAGCCGTTTCCCCATTGCTCAATAATTCCGAGTTTTTTGAAAACTGGCGCCAATATTTTATTTCGAATGTCGGACTGCCCAGAATCTGTCAGGCTGTAATCGACAGAAGGCATCAATTTCCCTGGACTAGTAATTTCCATTTTGTCATCGAAGATTGCAATTTTAATGTCTTTTCCGGAGAGTGCATAATCTCGATGGATAACTGCGTTTCGAATCACTTCACGAATGGCAACAATGGGATATTCCCAGCGGTCGTTTCGGTAAACGCCCTGATAATCGGTTGTGCCTTGTGAGATATGTCTTAACACAAATTGGTAAGCCTGCTCGGCCTGTAAAGTTACATTGCCAGTAATGGTTTTTTGGTCAATAAAATTACCCGGAACGGCTCCTTTAAAACGAGCACATTCAACTTTTGCATAGGGAAACAGTTGCTGATGTAAATTATCATCGGAAAGCAGGATAAGTGCATTGGTGGGAAGTTCTCTTCCTTGCTCAGTTTTCACCAAGTCTAGTTTGGCTAATACTTGATTTGAGAGCTCTTCGCCTGTTTTTTCCTTAAACTGTTCTTTAAATGAGTGTATCGCAACATCTTTACGCTCTTTTGAAAACACCAATTCGCTATCGAACGAAATGTTTCGTTTCTGTCGTTCAAGTTCGTCTATGATTTTCTTTGATGCCAGTCGGTTTGATGAGCCCACCCGAATGAAAGTGCCCTTTTCTACGCCTTTTGATTTTAAGTGATAGGGTGGTTGGCTGCCTTTATGGATTTTGGTGCGAATGATGTACTTCCCTTCTATGTTGTGAAAAATAATTTCTGGAAGAATAACAGGGACGCACTGGTCGTTAATAATGTTGCTGATTTTTTCTTCCAGTGCAATCAATAGTTCTTCATCCAGTCCGATAATATCGCGCGGTTTATCCTGAATGCCTAGGTAAAACTCGCCTCCAGGATCGTTGGCAAAAGCAATAATGCTTTTTACCAGTTCTGCGTTGGTCGGCAATTTTACTTTAAATTCCAGTCGCCGCCCTTCAGGTTGTTCTATAATTGCTTTTATATCCATGTTTTAGCTTAAACCACTTATTATTATCTAGGCTGCTTCTATAAATTCAATTAAATCTGCATTTTCTTCCAATGGTTTTTATTTGATTTGTCATTCAAATCGGCATGGTATGTTTGTTATTACCTGTTTTGTAAAGGCGTAGCGGCTATTGGGTAGTGTTAATTTATTCATTTATAAGATATTGTACAGTTGGCTAAATCTGTTTAAGTAGGTATTCCAAACCGTTTAATTTAATCTCGTACATCGTTCCCAGTAAAATCCCCAGTTTGCCCTGAGGAAAACCTTTGCGGTTAAACCACACCAAATAGTATTCTGGTAGAGTGTAAATCATTCTCCCCTTATACTTTCCAAAGGGCATTGCCGTGGTTTTTAGTTCTCTTAGTATATTGGGGTTGAGTTCAATTGGGTTTACGTTTTCCATTAAATTAAAGGCTTTTTACGCATCTCTTTCTTATCGGATTGCGATTTTTTGTGCTGTATCATTCTCTCTTTAGATGCCCTTGAGGGCTTGGTAGGTCGTCGCTTCTTTTTTACTTTTAGGCCATTGGCTAAAGTTTTGTAAAACTTCTCAATGCATAACTGTTTGTTGGCAAGTTGAGTTCGCTCTTCCTGCGATACAATTATTAGCTCGCCAACGCTTGTTAGCTTATTCGCCAGCTTATCCAAAAGTATACTCTTCTCATTATCGGTGAGTATCTGCGAGGTGGCAACATCAAACCTAAGTTCAACCTTGGTGTTAACCTTATTCACATTTTGCCCACCCGCACCACCACTTCTACTTGCCGTAAAGGTAAGTTCGGGTAAAAAATCTCTATCTCGTATTTTGTTATCCAGCATTGCGTTAATTGATGCAAAAAGTAAATTACATTGATATTTAAGGTGTTACAGTTGGTAAACTATAAGTATGCTCAAAACTGTGTCAAAAAATCCTTTTCGGGGCTAATTTAGTGCTTTTGGCTTAATGTTTTTTTAGAATGGGTAAAAGAAATTTAACAGTAAAGATTTATCACAAAATAAGTTTGAAAACCCAATTCAAGTTTTTGCGTTGCCCTTTCACGTATCACCTTTCAACTTCAAAAATCAGAAAAAATGAAACGGGAACAACAATTCTGCATATATCTTCAACTCACCAATTATTTAACTGAATTACAGACAGTTGCTTGAATTAGCTGTCGTAACGGGTGATTTGCAGTTTTCTTCTCCATCGGAAAATATTTTTTTCTTGTAAAAACATATCCACTTACGTCGGCCGTGTTTTGATATGCTGCTTGTATGCCTTTTAAGGCTTGGGAAGGCTTCAATGTAAATGGCCTAAATAGATAATCTGCAAGTTTATCAAACCACCTATCCATTTTAATCATCTTTGTATTCATAACACCAGGGTCAACTCCGTTGATGTGTATGTTGGGATATCGCGCTGCCATATCAGCTGTAAAAACAGAAAGCGCCAACTTAGATTTAGAATAATTACCCAATCTAGTATATAAATTAGGATTACCTTTTAAAAAACCCGATTCTATATCCACATGCTTTCTGGTAAGAGAAACCACATTTACAATAGAGCCTTTGTGAGCTACATTACTTGCTAACATTTCACCCAATCTTGCAGGCGCATAAAAGTTGACTGCCATGTTCATTTCTATCCCTTCCGCATTTGTTTGATAGTTCCCAAACATTGAACCCGCATTATTAACAAGAACTCTAATGGGCAGATTTAATGATTTTATTCTAGTTGCTAATTCATCAACTGATGAAGATGACGAAAGGTCCGTTAGAAAAATTGCATAATCATTACTCGATAATCCCAATATCTCAACACATTCTCTTAATTCTTCTGCTCTATCTTTATTCCGACAACATAAAATAGGATATAAGCCCTTATCTTTAGTGGCCAAAGCTGCAAAATACATTGAGATTTCTTTTCCAAGCCCCCCTGTTGCTCCTGTAACTATTAATAATTCTTTTCCTGCCATATCTATTTCTGAAATCTCTTCAATGACCATGTTTTATCTTTATCTATTGTACAAATGCTATTGAAGTTAAATACCCAATTCCTTAATTATCTTCTTAGGTAGTTCTTCCTTAACATGTAGGCAACAGCGCATGTCGATACTGTACATTCTTGCCATACAATAGTTGTTATGGTCACATTCGCAAAAACAGGTACCTTCTTTCATTCTGTTTACAAAATCGGGCATACTTATAAATGCGCGTCCCATTTGCACAAAATCAAAACCATGATTTATAACTTCTTCTATCTTCGATTTTCGTACTAGCCCTCCCACATATATAAATGGAGCATCTACCGATTGCTTAAATTTCAGGGCATCTTCTAAAAAGTAGGCTTCTTGAAATGGTACTGCTTTAACCATCTGATTGCCAAACATACTAACACCCCATTTTAACCACCAAGGCTTCATGTAATGTGTCATAGATTTTATTGGCATACGACCTCTCATAACATACATAGGAGATTTGCTTACAAAGCCACCGCTTAGCACTATACCGTCAACTCCAAATGTGGATATCTGCTTGGCTATCTCTATATTATCCTCTATTTCTAATCCGCCCTTAAACCCATCTCTCATATTGGTTTTTACCAATACCGTCATATTGTGCTTATGTGCCTTATCCATTACTTCCGATAAGCACATATTCATAAATCTCATACAATTTTCCAGGCTTCCACCGTACTCATCTTTTCGCCTATTGGTATATGGCGATAGAAACTGACTTATTAAATAGCCATGTCCGGCGTGTATTTCTACTGCATCCAAGCCTGCTTTAGCAGCAATCTCAACTGAGTGCCCAAAATCCTTTGCAAACGCTACTAACTCGCTAGATTTTAGTTTTCTGTGGATTGTGGGCGAGTATAAGTTAAAGCCTGTGGTTGCTGCAACAGGTATTTGTCCAGCAGTTCTATAGTGCGTCATATTCCCGCAGTGGCCTATTTGTAACGATAGGGCTGCACCTTCCTTATGAACAGCATCAGCTATATCCGCTAAATCGGGGATTATATCATCGTTCATGCATAGCTGAGTATCGAAAGATAAACCACTTCTGTTAACAGAAG
>CALGIR010000283.1 GCA_937915475.1 uncultured Bacteroidales bacterium | reverse complement strand
GGGTTAATGGTAATCTCTATGGTGTCATCAATTGAAGGTGAAACAAATACTGATGCAAACGAAGTGTGTCGCTTGGCATTAGCATTAAAAGGGGAAAGCCTTACTAACCTATGAACCCCATTTTCACCCTTTAGAAAGCCGTAGGCTAAATTGCCCTCGTACTCAATGGTGGCCGATTTTATACCGGCCTCTTCGCCTTCCTGAATATCAAGAATTTTAGTTGTGTACCCGTTTCGCTCACCCCATCGGATGTACATACGCATCAGCATTTCGGCCCAATCCATGCTATCGGTTCCGCCAGCACCCGAATTAATTTTGAGAATTGCTCCTAGCTTATCCTCCTCATTACGGAGCATGTTCATCATTTCAACATCCTCAATGCGCGAGAGTGCACGATTATATTGCTCTAAGACTTCGTCTTCAGTGGCTTCGCCCCCTTTAGCAAAATCGTAAATTATCTGTAGGTCGTCTACCAGCATCTTGACCTCGTTATACGAGGTTATCCAGTGCTTTAGCTCGGCTATTACTTTGAGTTGCTTCTCGGCTTCGGTAGAGTTATCCCAAAAGGTGGGGTCTTGCGACTTTTGCTCCTCTTCCTCAAGTCGTATAGTTCGGTTGTCGATGTCAAAGATGCCCCCTCAGCGCAAGGGTGCGCTTAACTATCTCTTTAATTTGTTCGGTGGTAATCATGGGTTAATTGTATTGCTGATTTCTTACAAAGGTATAATTTTTTGTGCTGGTTTCTATGGGTTAGCCATTCCCTGTGGGTTTGACTATAGATAAAATTATTTAAGCCAGTATACTATTTTAATAAGATGATGTAAAGTTAAGCTAAATGGATAATATAATCTGTCATACCTAATGTAGTTTAAGATACCTAACTTCATTACGTTTTATACTCATCAATCACTCCATCAATTACCTCCATTATCTTAGCGTAATCAAACCCTCGGGATATGGCAAAGCGAAGAAGTTTATTTTTAAAATCGTATTTATCCTTATACTTTATGGTTCGAGCTTTTTTGGTGAGCAGCTCGGTTAAATTTTCGATGTTGGTAAACTGCTCTATCTCCAAAAGTGCATTCTGAATATTATCATCGGCAATGCGTTTGGCGCGAAGAGCCATCTCAATTTTTCGCGGTCCCCATTTATTAAACCGTGCCTTATCACGGGCAAAGGTGAGGGCGTAGCGGGTTTCGTCAATAAAGCCATCGTTTTCCAACGATTTAATAATGGCCAGACCATCTTCGGGATTAATGCCCCACTGCGATAGCTTAAGCTTAATCTCAGAAACGCACTTCTCCCGCTGACCGCATAGCCACTGGGCACGGTTAAGGGCGGTTTCTGGAGATAGCTGTTTGGCCATATTTGGTGGATTGGTTGTATTGTTTAATTTTTGGTATTACTTCTGCTTACGGGATGGCGTATATGTTTGCGTTGGCTATATTGCGTGTTAGTGCCCGTTTTGTTTTTTAAATACTGTTTTTCCGTCTTTGGTTAATTCAACATTTTCGCCTTTTCCTCTTAATTCATAATGGTCGTTTTTGTACCAAATTCCAGACGCAGGTTTTTGACCAACCAATTCAATTTGTTCACCTCCGTTTAAATAAACTTTCGCTTGATTTGTGGTGTTGTTATAAGTTATATCCAGTGTTTGTCCTTCTTTATTTTTTAGCGAAGATGTTACAATATTGTCCTTATGCGTAAAAACTATGTTTCCGCCCTTTTTTAATTCTACATCGTTCCCTTTTCCCCTCAATTCGTAATTCTCGTTTTTGTACCAAATGCCCGATGCAGCCTTTTGTGCAAGCAATTCAATGGTTTCTCCGTTAAAACTTAGTGTTGCTGTTCCTTTTGCATTATTGAATGTCATTTCCAATTTATTCCCGTCTTTATCGGTTGATGAACTTTTTACTATGTCGTCATCAATTTTTTCAGCTGATTCTGTTGAAGGCGTTTCTGCTTTTTCTTGCTTCGGAGTTTCCTTACAAGCATTTATAAATAACGCTGTTAGGATTGCGATTGTCAAAATCTTTTTTGTCATTTTCTTTATTTAATTGTTGTTGAAATTTAGTTGGTTTCTATTTTTTTACGTTCGTTCGAGAAATTGTCATAACTTGATTGTATATACTCAAAATGAGCACACCCTATCCCTTCTTACCCCTCAGCATCCTATCCTTGCCATTAATATCCTTCCTTACTTCCACATCAGTAAATCCTTTCTCCGTAAAAATTTTGGCGGTTTCTGGTCCAAGTGCTTCATTAATTTCACAATAAACCATGCCGTTTTGCTTAAGGGTGGCTTGTGCTGTTTGGGCAATTGCATCGTAGAAAACCAAGGAGTTGTCATCGCTAACAAAGAGTGCAGTTTTAGGCTCATTCTCAAGTACGTTGGGGTGCATAAACTCTTTCTCGCTGTTGCGTACGTAGGGTGGATTGCTAACCACAATATCGTAGGGGACTCCTTTTAGTTCGCTGGGAATGCTCAGTATATCCTGCTGAAAAAATGTAATGCTTGTGCTAGCATTCATTGAGTTTTCCTTTGCAAGGGTTATGGCTTCAGCGGAGATATCGAGTGCAAAAACCTTTGCCGCCGGAAGTTTTTTTGCTATGGCAATGGCAATGCATCCTGACCCTGTCCCAATATCGAGAACTGAAGGAAAATCGTTAGCTCTATCAGCAAGTAGCCATTCCACAAGTTCCTCGGTTTCAGGTCGGGGGATAAGCACATTTGGGGTTACCTTAAGGGTGATGCCAAAAAACTCGGTTTGGCCAAGGACATATTGGATAGGCTTTTGTAACTTTAGCTCCTTAATGTAAGCATCAATAAGTGTTTCCTGCGAAATGCTTAAAAGGAGATTGGGACTAGCAAGTGCATCGTGAACCTTAATGCCCGTAACCTTCTCAATTAGAAGTCGTGCCATTGCTTGCGCTTCTGCTAAAGGGTAAATGCTTTTTAGGCTGTTTACTCCTTGCTTGTATTTAAATAGAATACTTTGGGCTTGCATAGATTTATTTTTATTGATTCAAAAGTATCGAAAAATTATGGAACAGCACAAACAGGATGAGATTTACATGGGTCGTTGCCTCGAATTGGCTGCAAATGGTAAGGGAAGCGTTGCGCCAAACCCTATGGTAGGTTCGGTTGTGGTTTACAATAATAGAGTTATTGCAGAGGGATATCACAGAGAGTTTGGTGGTGACCATGCTGAGCGAATGGCCATTAATGCTGTATCGGATGCTTCCGTTCTGTCTGGGTCAACATTGTATGTTTCGTTGGAGCCTTGCTCGTACCATGGTAAAACTCCTCCTTGTGTCGATTTAATTATCGAAGCGGGGATTAAACGCGTGGTAATTGCAGTACAAGACCCTAACCCACAGATTAAAGGGGCGGGTATTCTAAAGTTAAAGAATGCTGGGATTGATGTTACGGTTGGCGTGCTAGAGGTGGAGGCAAGGGAGTTAAATAGGAGGTTTTTTGTGTATCATAAAAAGAAGCGACCTTACATCATTTTAAAATGGGCACAGACCCTCGATGGTTTTATCGATGGTGTGAGGAAACCCAACGACCCAGTTGCGCCTGTTTGGATAACCAACGAGTTGGCGCGAACCCTTGTTCACAGATGGCGAAGCGAGGAGCAGTCAATACTTATTGGAACCAACACGGTTGAGAAGGATAATCCTAGGCTCGATGTCCGTCATTGGAGCGGTAAAAATCCTTTACGTGTGGTGCTTGATAGAAAATTACGCCTCCCTAAGCAGTGTAATGTTTTTGATGGCTCGGTTTCTACGCTTGTGTTTGTTGGGACTAATTCAAGCGCATCGAGCCAGAAGGCTGAGTTTTTGTCCATCCCAAATATGGAACTAATAACTGTTGATTTTGCCAAGGGGTTAGAGGGTCGATTGCTAAAGGAACTTTATGAGCGCAATATCTCTTCGCTTTTTATAGAGGGCGGAGCAATGCTAATCAATAGTTTCTTAAAGCGTAAGCTTTGGGATGAGGCTCGAGTTTTTGTGGGTAACCAGTTTTTTTATGATGGTGTTAGGGCTCCTGAATTTACAGGTGAACTCCATAACTACGATGAGATTGGTGACAGCAAATTATTCACCTATAGGAAATATACCTAAATCCGACTAAACTGCGGCGAACTGAATTGCAGATTCATCCCATGGTGGAGCTGATTTAATTGCGGGGATAATATCGCTTGGACTATTTACAAACTGCCATATCTGTCTATGCTCTGGGCGCATAAATTTTTCATCAATCATTTTTTCAATTAGCTGCTCAAGGTGGTTGTAAAATCCGTTGGTGTTGAGAACAACAATTGGTTTAGTGAATTTTCCCAGACGCTTTAGCGTGTAAACCTCCATTAGTTCTTCTAGTGTTCCACAACCACCAGGCAGTGCAACAACTGCATCAACATTGCTGATAAGCTGTTTTTTGCGCTCGCGCATATCTTCCACAAGCACCATTTTGGAGAGACCTTTATGTCCCCATTCAACCTTATCCATAAAACGGGGAAGCACTCCTATCACTTCTCCTCCAAGCGATAACGCTTTGTTGGCAAGGCGTCCCATAAGACCAACAGAACCTCCGCCGTAAACTATAGTACATTTGGCATTCACCAGTTCTTGTGCAACAAGCTCTGTTTGATGGAAATACTCTTCGGAGATTTTTGCGCTCGAGGCGCAAAACACGCAAACTTTCATAGCAATTTATTTAGTTTACTGCTGGTTGCCAACAAAACAAGCATCTGCCCAATATAAGGACAGATGCTAGCCTGCTGCTATAATACTGTTGCTATAGCAATGCCTCAAGTTTTGCTATAAGGGTGTTTTTTGGAACAGCACCTACCTGCTTATCAGCTATCTCGCCGTTTTTAAAGAATAGAATTGTTGGTATGTTACGAATACCAAATTTGCTTGCCACGCCAGGGTTGCTGTCAACGTCAACCTTTCCAATCAATGCTCTTCCCTCAAACTCTTGAGCCATCTCTTCAACAAGGGGGCCTACCATTCGGCAAGGTCCACACCACTCTGCCCAAAAATCAAGGAGTACAGGTTTATCCGATTTTAGTACAAGTTCCTCAAAGTTAGCGTCAGTTATTGCTAATGCCATAGTTAAAATGTTTAGTGTTAAAATATTATACAAAGATAACAGTTTCCTTTAAAAATATTTGGCTTCTAAAGTCAATTTATCTTAAAATTAAGATTCATTTGCCTTAAATGATCAACAAGTTCGTTGGATGGGTTAACCCTATATGCACGTGAGAACATCTCTAAACTAACCCTACTTTGCGGATCCGTTAATCTGAACCTAAGCATAACCTTACCCGTATTGGCGGTTGTAAGGGTTTGGATTTTATCGATAATCTCATTGTTTATCTCATCTACGGTGAGCGATATGGTAATCTTTTTTACAAACTCGTCTCTTACCTCGGAGAGCATTTGCATATTTCTGATAAAGAATTCAATCTCGCCTGGGCGGTATTTACTAGGATCGAATTTTCCCTTAATGAGCAACGGGTATCCAACAAAGAAGAATTTTCTGTTATTCTCAAAGTCTTTTCCAAACAGCGTAAACTCGTACGAGTCGGTAAAGTCTTCAATGGTTATTCGACCATAAAAATTACCCTT
>CALGIR010000282.1 GCA_937915475.1 uncultured Bacteroidales bacterium | reverse complement strand
CAAGTACAACGGGTACAGGGGTTGGACTCGAAAATATTAAACGCAGGCTACTGCTTATGTACGAAACTCCAAATCTGCTCAGGGTAAATAGGACTGATAGTGAATTTACGGTAACCATTATTTTTCCTGCATAAAACATTAACTATATGAAAGTAATTATTGTTGAAGACGAGCAACCAGCAAGAGATATTTTAAGGCACTATCTGTCCTTTGACGATAGTATTGAGATTATTGGAGAGTATGCCGATGGTTTTTCAGGGGTAATGGCAATCAATAGGGATAAACCAGATTTAGTGTTTTTGGATATACAGCTTCCAAAGCTAAACGGATTTGAACTCCTAGAGGTAATTGATGTTACGCCGCTAATTATTTTTACTACTGCGTATGATGAGTATGCTATAAAAGCATTTGAGCTTAATGCAATTGATTATCTTTTAAAACCTTTTTCAAAAGACAGGTTTTTGCAAGCCCTTGGCAGAGCAAAAGAAAAAACAGAGTTAGCAAAAGGGAGTAGGGGCACAGCCTATGAGGAGATAAAAAACATTGCCAGTAGTACTCCATTAAATAGGGTGGTGGTGAAGGATAATAATGGAATACATATAATTGCCACGAACGATATTTATTGCATTGAGGCACAAGATGATTATATCTTTATTTACAGTAAGCAGGGGCGATATATAAAGAAACAAACCATGAAGAGCGTAGAAAAGAGGCTTAACCCGTCTCAATTTATCCGTGTTCATCGTTCGTATATTGCAAATGTTGTACAAATTGATAAGCTAGAGGCTTACGAAAAAGACTCTTACATTGCAATCCTTAAAAATGATAAAAAGGTTAAGGTAAGTGCAGCCGGCTATAAGCTGTTAAGAGCACAACTTGATTTTTGAGACTGATAAAAGACAGTTTAGAAATCCATTCGTTGAAGTGTAATACCCTCAATTTTACTTAAGGCATTGTAAAGTTTATCCTGATTGGTTTGAGGTCCGGTTAACTCAATAATAACCAATCCACTTTCGCTGCAATGGTCGTCTGCAACCTCATGTAAACCAAGCCTTGTTTTAATTGAGCAACCATGTTCGGTTAATACCTTCTGTAAGTTACCCGCTTCCTTAATTCTGTTGTTAATCATTATACCTAAAATGCAAACTGATTTGTTCATGGTTAAAAAGTTTTGTTAATTAGTTACAATATACCAAACTTATGCTGTAAAAGCAATACATTTGAGCAGGAAGAATAACAAGATTGGTACTTTATTTGTTATAAAAATCTGATAGTTTTATCTAATGTGATATAAATTTAGCAAATTAATATTGTCATGAGAGGGTGCTCTTTTATAGTTAAATCGCTGATTTTATCTTTTCTCATTTTTTTGAGTTTTTCGTCCTATAGCCAGTATTTTGGTCAAAACCGACCTATCTATAAAACCTTTAATTTCAAAGTACACCAGTCGCCTCACTTTGAGATTTATCACTATTTTGAGAATGATTCTGTTGTGCAAGAACTGGCGCAATCAGCTGAGCAATGGTATCATATGCATCAACAGGTTTTTGGGGATACAATAAAGGAACGAAACCCAATCATTTTCTATAAAAACCATGCCGATTTTCAGCAAACAACAGCAATACTGGGAACAGTTGGCGTGGGTACGGGTGGTGTTACCGAAGCGTTGAAAAATAGGGTAATTATGCCAGTTACCGAGGGTTGGGCGCAAACCGACCATGTGCTAGGGCATGAACTTGTTCATGCTTTTCAGTTTAACTCAATACTAACCAAGGATTCAACAAACCTCAACTCGCTTCAGAATTTACCTCTTTGGATGGTTGAGGGTATGGCCGAATATCTTTCCATTGGGAGTGTAGATCCGCACACCGCAATGTGGATGCGCGATGTTGTTTTAAATGACAATTTCCCTACCCTTGAAATGATTACACGCGATCAGAGTTATTTTCCTTATCGTTATGGTCATGCTTTTTGGGCCTTTGTAGGAAGAACTTTTGGTGATAGTTTAATCGCGCCAATTTTTGAGGAAACTGCCAAAAGAGGATATGAGGTTGCGCTTAAACGATATCTTGGCTTAAGTGAAAAGGAGTTTTCTGAAATATGGAAAAAGACCTATGTTGAGCATTTTAAGATGATGATGAAAGATACGGTTGATAACCCTTCGGGAGCTGAGATTATCCACAAGCGAAACGCGGGTCATATCAACATTTCACCTTCAATTAGCCCCGATGGAAAGTATGTAGCATTTTATTCCGAAAAAGAGTTGTTTTCAATTGATCTGTTTTTAGCCGAAACTGCTACAGGGAGAACAATTCACAAGCTTTCATCTGTTATACACAACAACGAGGTGGATGCATTAAATTTTATTGAGTCGGCTGGAGCATGGTCGCCAGATAGCGAGAAATTTGCGTTTATCGGTTTTAGTAAAGGGATAAACAAACTGCTAATTGTTGATGGTAGACAAGTGCAGACTGAGATTGAAATACCGGGAGTTCCTGCCTTCAACTACCCTGCGTGGGCGCCCGATGGTAAAAGCATTGTTGTGTCGGGTTTAGTAAACGGTGTTAATAATTTATATCAATATTTCTTTGAAACCCAAAGCGTTAAACGTTTAACCCACGATAGTTGGAGTAACATTCACCCCAGCTGGTCTCCGGATGGTAGGTTTATTGTTTATTCAACAGATATTCCTTTTCCCACTGATACTGTTAACAAACGAACTCCAGGGTATTGTATTGCAACGCTTGATATGGAAACAATGGAAATTAAACCACACCATTTTTTTTCGGGAGCATCAAATCTAAGCCCTATTTTTACACCTGATGGTGAAAACGTTTACTTCCTTTCCGACAGGGATGGCTTTAGAAATTTATATAGGATAAATCTCCACAGTGAGCAAATTTTCCAGGAAACAGATATTTTAACAGGTATTTCTGGGATGACTCCATTGGCTCCAGCTTATAGTGTGGCATCCCAAACAGGGAAAGTTGCTTACTCATACTACTTTGGAGGTAACTATTCCATTTTTATAGCAACACCTGATGATTTTCTTGGTAAAGAGGTTTCCCCATTAATGGTTGATTTGTCAGCTGCTACCTTACCACCATTGAACAGAGCTATTGCAGGCATTGTAGATAGGAATATATCGGGACGTATGGGGCAACCAGAGACACCCGTAGATTCATTTAAGGCGGTAAAGTACAAGCCTAAATTTAAACTCGATTATATTTCAAATATTGGTGTGGGTGTATCAACGGGGTATATGGGGACGGGAATGGCAGGAGGTGTTGAAATGCTATTTAGTGATATAGTAGGAGCCAACATGTTTCATGTGGGATTGGCTCTTAATGGGGAGATTTACGATTTTGGTGGGCAGCTTACCTATATTAATCAGAAGAATAGGGTTAATTGGTCGGCAACAGTTTCCCATGTCCCTTACTCATATGCTTTTTATGGAAGGAATGGTGATTGGATTACCAACGGCTCTAGCAATCATTATGTTGATACCCTATTTTTGTTTCATTATCGAATATTCGAATCTGTTATTGGGGGTATGGCACAATTTCCGCTGTCAAAAAGTCGTCGGATAGAAACTGGGGGATACCTCTCATGGTATAACTATAGGGTTGATGTTCACTCCCATGTATACGTTGATGGCATGTACTATGATTACACGAAGAGAAAAGGCAACGCCCCAGATGGATATGCACTCCAGCGTTTAAACATGGCCTACGTAGTTGATAACTCAGTATTTGGTTTGGCCTCGCCAATGGATGGAACGCGACAGCGTTTTCAGGTAGAGAAAGTTTATGGATTTGTTAATTATTGGGGCACACTACTAGATTATAGAAAATATTTTCGTGTTAAGCCCTTTAGCATAGCAATGAGGGGATATTACTATGGGAGGCATGGTGAAAAGAATTTAGATAGGATTTACCCATTGTACTTAGGGTATCCTTGGCTTATTAGGGGCTACGATAATGCTGCTTTTAATAAGCAAATCTCCACGGGTACTCCTTCAATTGGGCCAGACCAGCTAATGGGTAATCACATGGCCTTAGCCAACCTCGAACTTAGGTTTCCATTCACAGGGCCTGAACGTTTAACTGCCATAAAATCGAGGTTATTATTTACTGAACTAACCCTTTTTGCCGACGCAGGGCTAGCATGGTACAATAAGGATGATATCAGATTAAAATGGCAACCTGACAACCTAAATGAGCGAATACCCATTGTGAGTGCAGGTTTAAGCCTAAGGGTAAATATATTCGGGATGATTATCCTAGAACCATTCTATGCCATTCCATTTCAGCTAGGTGGCTTTAAAGCAGGAACATTTGGGCTGAATTTTACCCCAGGGTGGTAGTTAATTATTTAAAGAAAAGTATCAGTGCAATAATAGGGAGCAATAAGCCTGCAGTAACGAGCAAAGCTCCTCTTCGTTTTATGCCGTTTTTGCCTTTCACAATGAGCAAACCAGTTACGGTGATTGTTATAAGCGATACTGCAAAAATGTCGCTAAATGCAGTCCACCATGCCCGAGCTGTATTGTAGTGCAAAAAGTTTATTTGAGAAAAGAATGCTCTCCGCTTAAGCGTTTCAATTTTCACTTCGCCTGTACTTAGCGTAATAGTGGTAGTACCATTTTTTGTAAAACCCTTAAGTTTGCCATTGTTGGGGTAGTAATACGATAGAACCTTTACGTTAGACTGACCTTCAATTAGCTGATTTAGCAATGATGTGTTAATCTTTGAGGTGTCGGAGGGAAGCTCCACTCGAAATGTTTGCTGATTAATGATATAGTTAGGGTTCCATTGATGGATGTGGTTTAGGGCAATCCCTGAAATACTGTAGATTATAACCATTCCCGCAAAAAAATAGCTTAAATCGCGGTGAATTACCCTATTAATTTTTCTTAGTTTCATAGCAAAAAAACAAAATAAGGGTCGCAACAGATTCTGTTAGCGACCCACAAATTATAATGAAAAAACTACTCTACTACACTGTAGTCAATACATTCAATAATGTGAGCAAAAACTGGAATCTCATTCCCTTCTTCTGACTCACAATCGGCAACTTCCGAACCGGGTACCTTGCGCACAACACCAGTAATGTCGACTTTCTTCCCCATGAGTGAAGTTACAAATGCAGGTGATGAGTCGGTTCCATCAATTTTTAAAGTTTTTCCTTCAACTTGGCCAAAAACGGTTAATCGTTTTCCACCATGCATACAGGTATGGTCAACCTTTGCAGTAAAGCGAACTACTTTACCCTCAAGTGCCGATGCATCGTGTAGGAGCGAATCAACGGATATTTCAATGGCATCTACTTTTGACTCTTCAGTTTTTTTTGTTTTTTCGCTATTTCCTCCGCACGAGGTAGCAACTCCAATTAGTGCAAAAGCAGCAACAAATAATCTTAATTTTCTCATGGTTTTGTTTGTTATTGGTTTATTGTATGTAAAAACTAATAATGGTGAAAAGTGCATATAGTAAGCTGGCTAACCCATTTAACCAAGCAAAGGCAAAGTTTATTCTTTTTTCACTATTTTTCTTTACAACAAGATGCTGTAGGATTAAAAGTGAAATAAAAACCCATGTTGCAACCCAGTAGTATATTCCAGTGCCGATTAGTATTCCCACCTTAATAACTAGGATAACGACAAGCGCATGTAATATGACTGAAATAATTCGTGCTTTTTTCCATCCAAATATTGCAGGAATCGATTTTAATGATTCCTCCTTATCAAACTCCTCGTCCTGAATGGAGTATAGGATATCGAAACCAGAAACCCACAGAAAAACAATAGAGCTGAAAAGGAGAGGCGCAACAGCACACTGTCCCGATACCGATAGGTAAGCACCAATAGGCGCAAGAGATAATCCTAATCCTAAAATGAAATGGCACAGCATGGTGTAACGTTTGGAGTAACTGTAGCCCATAACTATTAAAAGCGCTAAAGGAGAGAGAGAAAAAACCAGCCTATTTATAAAAAACGTTGTTACAATAAACAGGATTGCGTTTAGTATTGAGAATATAAACGCATTCCGAGGGTGTATTTTACCAGAAGGGATTTCTCTGCTAGCAGTTCTTGGATTTCGTTTATCAATAAACCTGTCGGTTACCCTATTGAAACTCATGGCAGCATTACGGGCAAGTACCATACACAGCATAACTAAAAAGAAAACCTTGGGTGTAAAATTAAAGTCGGTTTGGTATATGGCTAGAAAATAGCCAATTAATGCAAAGGGTAACGCAAAAATTGTATGGCTAAATTTTACTAAAGACAAGTAATTTTTAAAGGCTAACGGTTTAGGGTTGGTCATGGTGTTTTATTTAGCAAGAATTTTGTCTTAATTAGGACGGGTGCAAAAATAGTTGACCCAAACTTAATTAGCAAATGCTGTAGCTGAGATTAAAGTTAATTACACAGAATAGATATTTTTGCCCAAATCCCTATGGAATACGCATGAATTTATGTGCTTGAAGCGAAACTTGCCATTTGGGATTTTGCATCACATAATCAACAATGTTTTGTATTATACTATTGTAAACGCTCCATTCTGGTTGCAGGTATAGCTTACAGGTTGATTTTACCTTCTTTGCGTTTTCCTCAGCCCACTGTATATCCTCGGGTTTTGAGATAATTACTTTTAGCTCATCGGCTTTCATGTGAATACCATTTATGGGAGGATGCTGAGATTTGGGTGAAAGGCAAATCCAGTCCCATTGTCCTGTTAGCGGGTATGCTCCCGAAGTTTCAATATAGGTATCTATGCTATTCTCTTTAAGTTTTTGGCATAGATAATCCAGCGGATACATGCTGGATTATCTATGCCAAAAACTTAAAGAGAATAGCATAGAT
>CALGIR010000281.1 GCA_937915475.1 uncultured Bacteroidales bacterium | reverse complement strand
AAGGCATTGCTTGGGAGCCTGTTTTTTGCCAGTTCAACAAGGTCGCGGGCATTGGCTGCCGATTCGCTAATATCGGAACCCCACTCGAACTGAAGGGAGATAAAAGATGCGTTTTCTTTGGATTGAGAGCTAATCTCTTTTAGGTTCTCAGTTCCTCCCAACACACTCTCTAACTGGCGTGTTACCTGCTGCTCTACCTCAATTGCCGATGCACCGGGGTAAATGGTAATTACGGTAAGCGAGGGTAATTCCATTTCGGGCATCACATCTAAGGGAAGCCTTGTGAGTGAAACTAAACCAAAAAGAAGGACAGCCAAAAATAGCATTGCAGTGGCTACTGGTCTGTAAACTGATGTGCGGGGCAAATTCATTTTCGTACGTTTTCCTGATTGCTAATAATTACAAGTTTTAAACATTGGGTATTATTCATGGCCAAAGCATCACCTTACATCAACCTTACTGCCGTTCTGTACCTTTGCTTTTCCCTCAACAATAACCATTTGGCCTGGTTCAATTCCTGTTACAGCAACATTGTTGCCTAATGTTTGAATTTGATTTACAACAATTCGTTTGGCCCTATTATTCTCAACAACGTACACAAACTCCTCGCCTGTTCCTGCCAATCGGGTTATGGCACTTAGCGGTACAAAAACTGATGGCTGGTTTGGCAGAACAACTGAAATCCGCGCAAACATGCCAGGTTTTAGCTCACCTGAGTTGTTTTCGAGAATAATTTGAACCTTTGCCGTTCTGGTGAGCGTCGAGAGCATTTGCTTTACGCTGTGTATCTTGCCTTTATAGGTTTTTTGTGGGTAGGCATCAAACAAAATTTCTGCTTGTAGCCCAGGTATTACTTTTGTTAAATCTTTTTCGTTAACCTCAAATTCTATTTTTACAGGATTTAGCTGCATCAGTCTAACAATACCCGAGCGCATTGAGTAACCTGGGTCGAGACCGGGATTGATGAAGTACACCTCACCCTCTTCCATCATACGCTCAACAATAGTACCCGAAAAAGGAGCATGAACGCGAGTGTTTTTTCTTATCATATCCGTTTTTGCATCAGACGCTTCGAGCTTGGCTTTAAGGTGGTCGTACTCCATTTGGCTAATGCTTTCCTTATCCCTAAGTCGCTTAACCCTTTCATAGTCCTTACGTAGTGCTTGGTTTTCCACTAAGGCCTGTGTAAGCAACTCATCGGACAACTCCACTATAAGGTCACCCTTTTTAACCTTATCGCCCTCGGCAAAGCAGATACGCTCAACCTTACCGGGGAGAACTGCACCCAGGTTCGATTCGCGATTGGCAAATACAGTACCTGAGTAGGTTAACCTTTGGGCAAAAGAGTTCTCGCTTGCCCTAGCTGTTTTTACAACAGGGATTTCAACCTGAATCGACTCTTCTGATGGGCCACTCGCTTTACAGCCAAAAAGAGTCAAAGCAAGAATTAACACTATATATTTTCTGTTCATTTCTCGTCCTATTTTAATTATAATTGGGTTTACCCATTACTTTTCTCAGATTAACTATGCTCAGCTGATTCTCCATTTGAGCATCAATTAAGTTGCTATACGCATCGAACCACAATGCCTGCGCCTCAAGCACATCGGTGGTTTTTACCATACCCTCGGTAAACGAATCGAGAGTAACCCTTAGGTTCTCATTGGCTAACTCCAGATTCTTAGTGGCCATTATTATCTTTTTCTGATTTTCATACACCAGAAACTGCGCTTGCTTTAGTTGCAGTGAAATTTGCTCGCGCGCTTCGGCTAGCTGTAGCTCCACTTTTTTTTGTTCGTGGCGCGCAGCGCGCATTGTATGTGCCCTATCGTTCCAATGAAAAATAGGGATATTTATGGCAACACCCACATTCCAATCGCCACCAAACTCATTTGAAAAACCGTTGTATGGATTTGGATTTAGGAACGTGTACCCACCCGAAAGCCCAATGTTTGGAAGATATCTGGACCTCATTATATTAACACCAGCCTGGGCAATACCAGTGGCCTGATTTAGCATTTCAAATTCGGGTCTGTTGACC
>CALGIR010000280.1 GCA_937915475.1 uncultured Bacteroidales bacterium | reverse complement strand
TATCGAGGCCATGGGGTTTAAAGAACCCACTCCTGTTCTTGAACTGGAGTGGGTTCTTTAAACCCCATGGCCTCGATACCCTCGTTGACTGAGCTGATAAAATTAAAATCTTTGAACTTCAAATTATTTATGTATTAGTTTTATTAAAGCTAAACTAGGGCTTTTTTCCGTTGGAAATGATTGCCACTTTATAGCACTACAAAGATAATGCTTTTTTTACGCTCCTATCAATTTAGCGTAAATTGCTTAGCTCTTTTGTCTGTATCTCATTATCAGTATATTTGCACAAATTAGAATTATCGCATTAGAATGAAATACAAACACATTTTTTTTGATCTTGACAGAACGCTATGGGATTTTGAGCATAATATGCGCCTAACCCTTATGGATATTTTTGATAGACACAACCTGAGCAACTATGCCCCAGGTCCAGAGCATTTTATTGAAACATTTAACCTACACAACGATAGGCTTTGGAACAGCTACCAAAATGGAGAACTAAAAAAAAAGGTACTCAGGTACAAACGATTCGAAAAGACATTAGGCGATTACGGTATCCGTAACAAGGATTTAGTAATGGTTATTGATAGGGAGTACATTGACGAAAGCCCTAAAAAAACAGTTCTTATCCCCCATTCAATTGAGGTACTTGAATATCTTAAGAATAAGTATAAGCTACACATCATAACCAATGGCTTTAACGAGGTTCAGTTTGCAAAAATTGAGCTATGCGGCATATCGCACTACTTTACCAAAGTTGTAACATCAGAAATGTCGGGCCACCACAAACCTCATCCCAAGGCATTTGGCTATACGGTTTCATTGGCCAATGCTCGTAAAGAGGAAAGTGTTATGATTGGAGATGACTACAAAGCCGATATCATTGGTGCTAAGAGTTTCGGTATTGATCAAATCTATTTTAACCCAACCCAAACTAAACAAGCCCAAAAGGCGACATTTGAAATTACCTCACTGCTGGAGTTACTGAAAATCCTATGAATACCTAATAGGGAATTTCATCATCGGACATTGGTCCCGATAGAAAATCGAAATTGGAACCACCTGAGGATGCAGGCAGAAGATCTTCATTCATTTTAGAACCATAGGTAACGGCTTGCGGTGGGGCTGAACCGTCCATAGCATAGACAGAAAAATCCGTATCGTCCAAATCGGTGAATTTTGTTTCCTCCTTCCTAAAGCGAAGCTTAATATCACCAGTGGCACCATTACGATGCTTTGATATTATTATCTCGGCCAAACCAACAAGTGAGTTCCCTTCCTCGTCCTCCATAAAGCCATAATACTCTGGTCTATGAATAAACAACACCATATCGGCATCCTGCTCAATTGCGCCCGATTCGCGAAGGTCGGATAGTTGTGGGCGTTTATTGCCACCTCGAGTTTCAACCGAACGGTTTAACTGCGAAAGCGCAATTATGGGTACATCCAATTCTTTAGCAATAGCCTTTAACGAACGGGAAATAGTGCTCACCTCCTGCTCTCTGTTCCCCCTTGCATCATTGGGGCCAGTCATTAGCTGTAGATAGTCTATAATAATTATCCCAACATCGTGCTGCGCTTTAAGGCGTCTACATTTTGCCCTAAACTCAAAGATTGAGAGTGCAGGAGTATCATCAATAAAAATCTGAGAGTTCTTTAGATCATTAATCTTTGTGGTAAGTTGAGTCCACTCGTGGGGTGTTAACTTTCCGTTTCTAATCTTCTCGTGGGGAATACCCGACTCACTAACAAGAAGTCTATTTACAAGCTGAATGCTCGACATCTCGAGCGAAAAGAATGCAACTGAAACCTTATGGTCAACTGACATGTTGCGGGCCATGGATAATACGAAAGCCGTTTTACCCATTGATGGGCGTGCAGCTACGATAACCAAATCAGATGGTTGCCAACCCGATGTCATCCTATCAAGTTCTGAGAATCCACAGGGCACACCGCTAAGTCCATCATCACGCTTACTCGCCTCATCGAGACGTTTCAAAGCATCGGTAACCACTTGGCTTATTGGGGCTGTTTCGCGCTTAATATTGCCTTCGGCAATCTTAAAGAGCTCCATTTCTGAGTAATCAAGCAAATCATCGATGTCAATCGAATCGTCAAAAGCACGAGTCTGAATATCAGAAGAGATGCGGATTAGCTCACGCTGAATAAACTTTTGGGCGATAATCTTTGAGTGGTACTCAATATGCGCGGCAGAGCCAACCTTTGATGAAAGTTGAGCTAAGTAAACAGCCCCTCCAACCTCATCGAGTAAACTTTCGCTCCTTAGTTCCTGGGTTACTGTGAGGATATCAATAGGTTCGAGTTTAGTGGACAGATCGATGATAGACTGAAAAATCTTCTGATGGGTCTCTTTGTAAAAACACTCAGGCTTTAACACATCAAGCACTGAAATAACAGCATCTTTTTCGAGCATTAACGCTCCTAACACCGCTTCCTCAAGATCAACTGCCTGTGGTGGTACCTTTCCCTGTTCAAGACCTGCTATTGTTGCTGTACTTACCCTACGAGTATTACTTCTTTTTTCTGCCATTAAAAGTATTTTTATACAAATCTAAAGAACCTAACCATTTTTTCAGAATAAAACTGGCAAGGGTTATCAACAAAATCACAATAGTCTGATTGTGTGCTAACTAAAAAGAGGGGAAATCAGAATATCTAAACTCCCTTGCCTCTAAATACGGTAATGAGAGTGTGAATCATAATCCTGAAATCGGAAAAAAGTGACATGTTCTCAATATATACCATATCATACTTTAATCGCTCAACCATTTCGTCAACATTCTCGGCATATCCATACTTAACCTGACCCCAAGATGTAATACCTGGCTTCACTTTTTGCAGATGAACATAGTGTGGAGCTTTTTTTACTATCTGATTTATAAAAAATTGTCGTTCCGGCCGGGGACCAACCAAAGACATATCGCCTTTTATTACATTCCAAAAGTTTGGCACCTCATCAATTCGAGTTTTTCTTAAAAAACGACCGATTGGGGTAATGCGATTATCCTCTTTGCTTGAAAGTGCAGGACCATTGGATTCTGCATCGGTATACATTGTACGAAACTTATAAATCATAAAAGGTTTCCCGTATCGGCCAACCCTCTCCTGCGAATAAAAAACTGGCCCTTGTGAACTAAACTTCACCAGTAGTGCAATAATTATTAGAAAAGGGGAAAGAACTATGAGTGCTATGGTAGAAAGGAAAATATCGAGAAACAATTTTAACTTCTGCTGCCATAGGGGCATTAAATCAAAGGAAACATGAATTAGAGATACACCATATTTTGACGACATCTTCACCCTTCCTGTAAGATAATCGTACATGCTTGGAATAGCCTTTATGATTACGTCCTGCCCGTGCAAAACATTAGTTATCCTGCTCATAAGCCGACTATCTTTTTGCTCTACAGCAAGGATAACCTCCTCTATCCCATTCTCCAATATTACAGAACGAAGTTCTTTGTAGTTTCCCAACATATTTAGCCTACTTGCTAAAACCTCATTTGGGGTTACGCCAACGCTCACAAAGCCAACCATCCTATTTCCTCCCGATTTTTCTTGCCCTTCAATCTCTTCCAACAGGGAAAGGGCTTTTTGCCCCTCACCCACAATAAGGGTAGGAAAGCCAATCTTTCGTTCTCTTATCTTTCGGATTGTTGAAGATGTTAAAGCCAAGCGTGGCAAATAGGTGATAAAAAACTGGAGACCTAACAATGTGTAAAAAAGCTGATAATAGTTCTTGTAGGTTGCAATGTAGTCGTCGAGAAGCAACACAAAGAAAAGTAACAGCACACCCAAAGCGGTAACTAAAACTGAATTACTGAGTTCTTTTAGTCTTGATCGCCTATATACATCATTGTAGAATCCATTAACAAAAAACAACAAACACCAAAATGTAGGGATTATAAGCAAACTCAGTAGTAATTTTAAATCAAAATTAAATGGAACAAACCCTCCAATCAATTGTGGTTCAATAACACTTTTCCGGTAGTAGTGAAAAAGGAGCCATGCTAAGGCAGAGCCAGCAAAATCGAAAGTAATATATTTAACTGTAAGTAATTTTTGTTTCATTTTGCTTTTTTTGCTTCATTTTGATTTCAAAGCCCCAAAAATAGATAAACATTGGGAATTTAGGATAGAACTAACGCCAAATTTATAACGTTTGAGGGGCTTAATCTAATATACTAAACCAAAAGATTATTTTTGAAAACTCAGTTTCTCAAAAATCTCCTGCATTAAACGATTAAGGTCAATGGCTCTTTCAATATTAACCTGTGGAGAATTATTGTTTGCTCCAGCAACAAAATGTTGCATTTTGTTGGCAAAGTTGTCCTGGGCAAAACTATCAAACGGCTCATTAGAACTATAACAAGCCAAATGTGTTTGATTATCGATGTATGGGGTAAGCAAATACGATTCTGTCTCGAGATTATTCGTTAGCGTATAGCAGCAAATACTACCGTTGCCTAACTCCAACCTTAGATTTAGCAGAGTAAATGAATTTTCGAGTATGGGGAAGACTCCTATCCTAACCTTTCTAACAGCACTTTTGGTTAGACTTAAAAGTGTAGCCAAATCAAAAGTCAAAACTTTGCGGAGTTGTACCTGACTGTTCATTTGCTGAACATTTCTTTTGCAATCAACAAAAATAGCATTTTCAATTGGTTTGTCGACGGATAAATAATTGAGTATATTAAACCCCGAACAGCCAAAATTTACGTTAACATCTATTTCTTGCAATAAATTTCTAATATCAATTAAATTCTGCAAGGAGATTAGGCTAAGGTCGCTGTGGAAAACGTGAATCCCCCTTCGGATAGCATCAACAGTAATACTATAGCACTCGGATTGCCCTGCAAAAACCAAAAGAGCATCGCTACCAGCTAGAAGTTCTGCACAATCGGGGATAAAAGCAAATGAAACACTGCCAACAGGCTCATTATCAGCAGTTGAATAACCGAAGGCAGTAACACTATCAGCAAAGTTTAGTCTTTCAACAAAACTGTAGTCAGAATGATTCCCAAAATATATTCCTACCTGCATGGCAAACAAAGTTGAACAGCAACAAAAATATGGTATTTGAACTTCTATGCGCTAGTAAAAGGGCATTAGTTTTCAACTAATAGTGTTAACAATTACGCATTAGGCAAGTTATTTTATCAGCTAATTGCCATATCAATTTTATTGAGTACATATTGATACTATCTTTGCAGTAGATTTAAAACAGCATTATAATAATGGAAGATTCATTTAGGCATAAGGGACTTAGAAAAAAGTTGGTTGAAGAGATTCGCAAGAAAGGAATAACCGATGAACAGGTACTTGCAGCAATTAGCAAGGTACCACGCCACCTTTTTATGGAAAGCGGTTTTATTAATTTTTCATATAAAGATTCAGCATTCCCCATTGGCGCAGGGCAAACCATATCGCAACCCTACACAGTAGCATTTCAGACTGAGCTTCTGCAAGTTAACCCCATGGATAAGGTTCTTGAAATTGGAACAGGTTCAGGCTACCAGGCTGCCATTCTGGTTGAAATGGGTGCAAAAGTTTTCACCATTGAGCGCCAACGTGAGCTATTTGTTAAGGCTAAATCGCAGCTAGAGGGGCTAGGTTATTTTCCCCACTTTTTTTATGGCGATGGATATCTTGGGATGCCGAGCTATGGCCCGTACAAACGGATATTAGTAACCGCAGGTGCACCATCTGTTCCCACAAAACTGGTAGAACAGCTAGAAGTTGGTGGACGAATGGTAATACCCGTAGGAGATGGCAGCGGGCAGAATATGATTGTAATTGAAAAAATATCGGAAACAGAAACAAAAACAACGAACCACGGACGCTTTATTTTTGTTCCACTACTAAAAGGTACTAATAAATAAAAACTGACTATGGCTAAAATAAAAACATTCGTTCTTAATCCATTCCAAGAAAACACCTACATAATTTACGATGATACTAAGGAATCAATTATTGTAGATGCTGGATGCTACACTAAAGATGAGCAAAACGCAATTGTTTCGTTTATTGAGGAGAATAATCTTACCCTTAAACTAATGGTGAGCACCCACGGGCACGTAGACCACATTCTGGGCAATGCATTTATTAAATCGAAGTACAACGTTGATTTCGCAGCTAACCCAGAGGACGCACAGCTAATACAATCGGCATCAACCCATGCTATTTCGTATGGTTTTACCATTGAAGACGTACCCCCCATAGATATA
>CALGIR010000279.1 GCA_937915475.1 uncultured Bacteroidales bacterium | reverse complement strand
ATCTTTAAAAACCCTCTGATTAGCAAAATACTCACCTTCCTTAAAATACTCCCCATTTTTCGCATTCGCGATGGTTATGAGAATCTTCAAAAAAATGATGATGTTTTCAATAAAACCGTTGATGTAATTAGCAATAGGAACGGATTAGTAATTCTACCGGAGGGAAATCACGGAGATAAAAAGCAGTTACGTCCACTAAAAAAGGGCATTGCCCGAATTGCCCTACAGGCCGAAAACTCATTCGATGGCGAATTAGATATCCACATTGTGCCCGTAGGGATTGACTACACAGATTACATTAAGGTCCGAAGCGGTTTATTAATAAGATATGGCACTCCAATTTCTGTTAGACCTTTGATGACGCTTCATGGAAAAAATCCGGCCAAGGCACATAGGCTTCTAATTGACCTCGTTGAAAGAGGGCTTAAGCCTGAGATGATTCACATTGAAGACGAGAAGTACTATATCGTTTACAAGATACTTCTGGACATGTTTACCAAGATATACAACCGAAGTAATAGCATAAAGGACAACCATAGCAACCAATTTACCACCCAAAAATTGATTATTGCTAAGTTAGACAAGTTCAGGCAGTGCAACTTTGACAATTTTCTGCTACTTGCCGCCGATACCCTTGAATACAACCTACTGCTCAATCGCCGAGGCCTCACCTCGAATACATACCCAATGAGTAAAAGGAGTAAATGGTCTTTCTTTCCGCTTGCGATTTTACTTCTGGTTCTTTCCCCTCTACATTTGTACTCATTTGTCAACAACCTTGTGCCAATAAGTGGGGCTAAATTAATAAGCAAGAAGTTTAAGGACAAACAGTTTTTAAGTAGCGTAAGGTTTGTTATCGGGCTTATTCTTATCCCAATTTTTCATTTAATACAAGTAGCTGCTTTTGCAATTATCACAAAAAGCCTACTTCTCACATTGGCTTATACCGTTTCTTTGCCACTTTCAGTATACTTTTTCTTTATTTACAAGGGATGGAGTACAAAACTCTGGGCTTGGGCAAAAGAGCTAAGAATCGCCATCTTCTCACCCAAAAGGCTTACACGTTTAAATGAGTTACAAAGAGATATAACTCGCCAAATGTTTGATGTCAGTGAATTTACTGATGAAGATGAGTATATGAAGCCCTTGGCGAAATAGGACTACTGTTTTTTATAAGCTTCGCCAATAATGGTAACAACCGGCGGGTCGCCATAGGGTCTATGGTGCTCAACCTTAAGCACCAAAACAAAATCGGCATCCTTTTGGGCAGCGTTGCGCCTTACCACAATCTCGGCACTCGACTCAAGCGTATTGGGTTTAAAGTAATGCTGCCGAGTTGAGGCTACGTGCTTGACCACAATCTCACTAACCTTAACCATACCTGCAACATCCTCAGGATTCTTGGTTATGGTAACCTCTTTCCAATCTTTTGGTAACTTCTCTTTGGTCTCCTTCTCGGTTAAATCATCTACAACACCGTTCTGGTAGAAGATTGTTTTCACCAGTCTTCTATCAATCCATTCCATATCCTTACTGCCAGGCTTTGTATAAAACACAAATTTGTCCGACACACGCTTTACCTCACAAACCATATCCTCTCCACTCATTAGCAGCAACTTATCGCTAGTGGTTGGGCTTTGCATATCTGCATTAAATTCAAGTGTTTGGGAACAGATGGCAACGCTACTGTCAAATGTATCATTAACAAAAAAGCCTGCTGCGCTTGTAGCCATAACAAGGATCTTACCATGGATAAAGAAGTAGAGGATTGTTGTGATAATTTTTTTTAGGTGCATTGTAAATCAATTTTTTAGGTGTGCAAATATATTAAATCTCATTTTAAAAACAACAGCAAACCTAATCAAACTAAAATGCACGTCTGTAAACAAAAATGATTAGCTAACCATAAATAAACGAAGACTAGTCAAAAAAAAACATTGAAAATATTTGTTAGTTAGTGAACATAAACTAACTTTGTGCGTTATAATAATTACCGTAACTAAAACTTATGAAAATGAAAATTATATCAGTAGTTAGAATGATAGGGTTTATTGGAACTATTCTTACCTCAATCCCCCTCTTCTATTTTTATATTAGTACCCAAACCCCAAAAAACTTTTTGCTAGTTCATCTGCACGTATGGCTTGGAGTACTGTTCATTGTTTTTGCTGTTACTAATATGATTATGAATAAACGTGCTGAAAGGCAAAAAAGTTAATATCATGCTAACCGCCCGTCAACAGGAAATAATTGATGTGTCGCTGGAGTTAATCTCAACCACCGGAATACAAGGATTTACAATAAAAAACCTTGCAAAAAAGATTGGCATAAGCGAACCTGCAATATATAGGCATTACGAGAATAAGATTAGTATACTGCTAGCAATTCTCGACTACTTTAAATCTCGGAGTGAGTCGTTGTTTGTAAAACAGGTCAATGAGTCGGACAGTTCCCTTGTCCGAATCGAAAAAATATTTCAAGGTCACTTTAATGCCTTTGAGAAGACCCCTTCTCTAGTAAATGTGATTTTCTCTGAGGAGATTTTTCGGAATGAACCTATTCTACAGGAAAGGATTACTGACATTATGGATCGCAATAGCGGAGTTATAAAGGCTATTGTTGCTGAGGGGCAAGCTAGAGGCGAAATAAAAGCTGAGATTGAATCAAAATACCTAACGCTTATAATTTTAGGTTCATTGAGGATGATGGTAAAAAGATGGCAGATGGGCGATAAATCGTTCAACCACAGCGAAGAGGTTAGCAAACTTTTTAACACCATAAAAAACCTTATCGAAATCAGATAATCAAATCAACTAAAACTCAATAACCATGAAAATTAAAGACTAAAAAAAAACCAGCAACAATACTGGTGATTAAAGCCTACAACTTAAAAAACGCAAGGCTTTTGTAATAGGATCAAGAAACATATCGATATAAATTCAATATGTTTTTTTTAGACCAACTAAGTTAGTTAACGTTAACAAACATTAGATTATGAACTGCACAAAAAAGAAATTCCTTATCGGGTCATGGATGGTTTTGGTAGCCGTAATGGCAATAACCGTTTACTTTACTTTTGCCATGACCAAAAATGCTCGCATGGAGACCAACCTTGACGAGTACATGCCCAAAACGCATCCTGCGTTTGTTTACAGCGACCAGGCCGAGGAGTGGTTTAACATTAAGGATGGAATCCTTATTGCCATTGAGAATAAAAATGGAATCTATAATCCTCAAACCCTTCGGAAAATAAAGGAAATAAGCGAAGACCTTCAGGCAATGGATGAGTTTGAGGATATTGATGTTATGTCGATATACACCGCTGATAATATAATTGGCGATGAATACGGACTCAATGTTAAACCATTCTACAAAAGAGTGCCTCAATCGGCAGAACAACTCGATGAAATTCGCCAGAATGTTAGAACAAACGATATGGCTTATGGGCGTTTTGTATCAACAGATGAGACCGTAGCCCTTATTGTTGCCGGAATGCGTGGAGGTGATTTCTCACAGGAGTTCTACAAGGAGATTATGGAATTTGCTAAGAGTTTCGAAAGTGATGACGAGACCATATACGTAGCTGGTCGCCCTATTGTAGAGGGCACAATGGCTCTACTAGGCCCAGCAGATATGAAACGAATGGTTCCCATAGTTTTGCTTGTAATCGGCATTGTGCTTTACCTGTTGCTTAGGAGCGTAAGGGCAACCAGTGCTACTTTGATAAGCGTCTTTATTAGCTCAATCTGGGCATTTGGGTTGATGTCGGTGCTTGGAGTACCAATCTACTCTGTTTCAACAATGATACCCGTAATGCTAATAGCCATTGGAGTTGCCTATGGAGTATACTTCTACAACCACCTATCAAAATTTTATATAAACAATCCCGATGGCAGCAGAACCGATGCGGTGCTTTACGTAATAAAAGTGTTAAAGGCTCCATTGGCAATGGCTGCATTTACAACAATCATTGGTTTTATCTCGCTGCTGTCATCGCAAGTATACCCAATTAAGTACTTTGGTATTTTTACTGCGGTTGGAATACTAACGGCGTTTATTCTTGCCCTATCATTTTTACCAGCAATGGTAATAATACTTGGTTATCGCCCTAAAAAGGAGAAAGTTAAAACTACACAACAGGATGGAACGTGGGAGAAGGTGAGTGACTGGCTGCTTAAAAAGAAAAAGGTTATCTATATCTCAGTGGTCCTTGTGCTAATATTCTCTGTTTGGGGAATCCAAAAGGTATGGATTAACTCCAGCTTCCTAGCCAATTTTGAGGAGAACAGTGAAATTGTACAAACCGATAGGTTTGTGAACAGCAAATTTGGGGGAACATCAACCCTAAATGTTATACTTGAGAGCAGTGATAACGATGCTTTTAAGCAACCTGCAAATCTAATCCTAATGGATGAGTTGCAAGCCGAAACTCAAAAGCTTGCGCTGGTGGGTAACTCATTCTCTTTGGCCGACTATATAAAGCGAATGAATAAGGTGATGAATGCCGATAAGGATGAGTTCTACTCAATTCCATCAAGCAACGAGATGATTGCTCAGTACTTGCTGCTTTATGAGATGTCTGGCGACCCACAGAACCTTATTAAGGTTATTAACTACGATTACAACAGAACCAATATCACCTTTCAGCTTAAGGGCGACGATTCAAAAACAATAAACGAAGCATTAAGCGTAATTAAACAGTTTGAGGATAGGTTTAACAAAAACGGCATCACGGTAAACTATGCTGGGTCAGGCTATAAAGCCCTAATATTTACGGATTTAATTTTTGAAGGTCAGATTATGAGTATTGCCATATCGCTTGTGCTAGTGCTAATTCTACTTAGTGTGATGTTCCGAAGCATTAAGGCAGGGTTAATTGGGTCCACTCCTATTGCCCTAACGGCAATCTTTAGCTTTGGAGTAATGGGTGCGCTAAACATACCGCTAAGCACAACCACGGCACTTCTATCCAGCATTGCTATTGGTATAGGTATCGATTATGCAATCCATTTCTTGCAGTACTACAAGGAGAACACAAAGGTTAAGGGCGATAAACTTTTGGGACTTTACGCTACAATGAACCAAACGGGGAAAGCCATTCTCTTCAATGCTGTTGTGGTAATTTCAGGCTTTTTGGTTTTGCTATTCTCCGTTTTCCCACCAAACCGAAAATTAGGGACATTGGTCTCCATGAATATGTTCACCAGCCTTGTGGGAACCCTAACAATTATGATGATTCTGGTTTACACCTTCAACGTTTTTATCAAACCAACTAAGAAGTAACTCCTATAGAGATAGTTAGGGGAGATTAATCATGAAAAAAATTAGAGTAATAATACTTGCAGCTGTGCTAGGGTTAGGTGTTTTAGCAAAAAACACCAAAGCACAACCCATTGACTCCACAAGAATTGAGAGTGATTTCTTTCAGTCTATCAGGGCCAATCAGGTTGACAGCTACATTACTTTTGGACAGGGTTTTGGAAACCTTGACCCTCTTATTTTTGAAGGATTAATCTCCCCTTACTTTTTACTGCGCACAAGTAGGGATGCACGCTGGGGAGCAACCATATCACCAGCCATACTAATCAGAATGGAGGCTGAAAAATCATTCCCTGTTCGTGCGCCCAGCTATATGCCTAACGCAACTTTCTATCATCAAATTAGCAGAACAAGCGAGCAAGTAAAATACGTATTCCTAACCCTGTGGCATCATTCAAACGGGCAGGACGATGACTTTACAAATGAAGATGGAACATTCAACACCAAAACGGGAGATTTTTCAACGAATATGATAGAAGTTGGTGCTTTTTTTAATAAACCGGTTCTGCCGTTTTCAAATACCAAAGAGTACTTCCGAACTTCAGTAGAATACCATGTTAATGTTGCTAGAAGTCCGGAATTAGAAGGAGTTTATAGTTTCCTCCGCTGGCATAATGACATAAGGATTTTTCGATTTCCTCTTCCAAAATCGACCCTAAGGCGATTGGGTTATAAAACAGAATTGCCTCATGTACAAACAAATATTGAGACTACTTGGATGTTTGGCGATACAAATAATGCATCATTCTTCGACCTAGGGGAGCGGTTCAACCTCTCTTTCACAATATCCTATCGGCCTCCAGTACTCAATGATGTTAGCTTTTTTGTCAATTTCTACACTGGCAAGGACTACTACAACATGCAGTTTATGGACAGAATTAAAATATTACGACTTGGTCTTCAAGCATACGCATTTAATTAGTAATTATAATGAAAAAGTTTGTACTTATATCACTTCTAGTTGGCATGTTAGCATCGTGCAGTAATCTGTTCGACTACTCCCCTTATACGTTAGATTTTAGCGAAGATGAAAGAGACTTAAATAGAAAAAATGCTGAATTGCTACAGAGCAAACAATCAACATTTCTCTATAGCGACACCATAACTGTAGCATTTACAGGCGATACGCATAGATTCTATAGAGAGTGGGAAGAATTTGTTGAAAAAGTTAACCAAATAGCTAATGTTGATTTTGTAATTCACGTTGGAGATTTTACCGATTTTGGCTTACCCAGACAATACCAATGGGGTTCAAGAATTATGAATCAACTCAATGTACCATATCTAGTTGCCGTGGGTAATCACGACCTTGTGGGAATTGGGCAGCAAGCGTTCCTTGAGATGTTTGGACCCCTTGGTTTTAGCGTAATCGTTGGTCGAACCAAGTTTATCATCCTCAATAACAACAGCCGCGAATTTGCCTACTCGGGAGAAGTGCCCGATATAGATTGGCTTG
This sequence comes from uncultured Bacteroidales bacterium, assembly GCA_937915475.1. GTDB lineage: Bacteria > Bacteroidota > Bacteroidia > Bacteroidales > Tenuifilaceae > Perlabentimonas. Next base: position 3,970 of record CALGIR010000279.1, on the reverse strand, counting down.
AGAATGAACTATCGCACAATGAAACCTTTGATAATGCCCTTCTTATTTTCCATGTTCCATTGAATGATAGTGATTTTGATGCTAATATGAGAGATGATTTTATTAGGATTCTTAATTCAAGCCCTTCCATTATTGCTGCTGTTCATGGTCATATTCACAACTTCGAAGCCTATATGCTTGACGACTGCTCAGTACCAATGATAAATGTTTGGGGAGTAGAGCATAAGGCGTTAACCGTACTAAAAATCAACAAAAGTGGCTACGAAATTGAAAATCATAGTTTCTAGAATATTACTAATGAGCCTAATCTTGCTTTTACCAACTGCTGGTTTTAGCAGTGCAGACTCACTTGAGAGAAGTAAACTCCTACCTCATTACGTTAAACTGCAGTATGCAGGAGGGATAGGCTTTATATCCCCTGGTATAGGTTATACTTTTTTTGACAGTAGGCTCGACGTAACTGCTTTCTATGGATTTGTACCCAAATCAATAGCAAAGAATTCCATAAACTCACTGAGTATTCAAGCCACTTCAAAACTATTCGAATTCGCTTATGGTGATATTTTAGTTCACCCTTTTAATTTAGGATTTTTCCTGCATTACACCTTTGGCTCCGATTATTGGGTAAACCTTCCTTCTCAATACCCTGATAGTTACTACTGGTGGTCGCCAGGAAGAATGGGAGGCGTATTTTTAGGAGGAGAGATAAAAACAAAACTTTTTGCAAATAAAACCCCTTCAGCAGGAACTGCATTTTACTTCAGAGTGGGAAGCAGGGTACTTTATATGGTAAGTCTTTATGGAAATGAACAAACCCTTAACCTTAGTGATATTTTAGAGCTTGGATTTGGGGTAGCAATCTATAGGTAAACACAAATAATCAGAAATAACACAAACTAAATTTAGGAGAACAAAAAATGAAAACAAAAACATTAACCATGCTATTAATAGCATTCGTGGTATCAGGATTTGCAAATCAGTCGATTGCTCAGCAAACCGGACAGCAAATTATGGAAAAGGTTTACAACAACCCCTCGGGCGATGATACACAAGGGAACCTCTCGATGACGCTCACCAATAATAGGGGGGAGCAAAGAGTAAGAACTCTAAAGCAATACATTAAAGACGACGGAAAAGTGGAGAAGAAGATTATGTACTTCCTCTCCCCCGCCGATGTAAGGAATACATCGTTTATGAACTGGAGTTATTCCGATGGGCAAAGCGACAATCAATGGATTTATCTTCCTGCTCTAAAAAGAACCAGACGAATCTCAAGCGATAGCAAAAGCGATTACTTTATGGGGTCAGACTTTACCTACGACGATCTTGGTGATAGGCACCCAAATCAGGATACCCATAAACTCCTACGCGAGGAAACCATTGAAGGTAAAGAATGCTACGTTGTGGAAAGTACTCCGAAAGAGAGCGGGTACATATACTCAAAAACCATTACCTGGGTTATGAAAGATAATTATCTGGGTTTAAAAAGAGAGTTTTACGATGATAGAGGTCGATTGCTCAAGGTTCTATCCATAAAAAACTTTGCAAAAGTGAATGGATTCTGGACAATCCTAGAAACCGAGATGCATAACGTGCAACGCGACCACAAAACTACAATGAAATTTACTGATGTTGAGAAAAACAAGGGCATACCCGACAGTAGATTTACTGAGCGCAGCATGACCTTGGGTAGCTAATATTCCTCTTTCGTTTAACTGAAAACTCAAAAGAAATGAAACTAAAAATAGTTGTAACAGTACTGCTGGCTTTTGTATTACTAAATCAAGCAAAAGCACAGGAAAACCTTGAGATAACAGGTTATGCCAGAAACTACACTGGCGTGCTTACAGGTGGGGACAATGAATTCTCAATAGTCCAAAACACCCTTAATCTTAATTTTGAGAAATCCGCCAACAGAATTGCCTTTAAGGTAAATCCTTACCTAAACCACTACTTCGACCGCGATTTGGAGTTTGGACTACGTGAAGCTTATCTAGATATGCGATTCGATAAATTTGATATCAGGGTTGGAAAACAACAGATTATATACGGAAAGGCTGAGGGAGTATTTATAACTGATGCCGTTTCGCCTAAAGATTTAAAGGAATTCCTCCTTCCCGATTTTGATGAGATTAGAATGGGAATAACCGCAGCAAAAGTAAACTACTACTTTGGCAACAGCACAATTGAAGCGGTTTGGGCCCCAGTTTTTAGCCCAAATAAAATGCCCGAAATGAATTCAATTTGGCGTCCCGTTATGCCATTTCCAATAGCGCCAACCTTCGACAACTCAACAGCAGAAATTACTCCAAGCCTTGAGAATAGTGAACTCTTCCTTAGATTTTCAAGCATGGGTTCGCGTGCCGACTTTGAGATTGTGGGAGGATACTTCTGGGATGATGAACCTACTATGCATATGACCAAGGAAATTGACCCAATTACAATGCAGTTCACTGGACTAACAGTAAGACCTGAGCACCATAGATTAACCATGGGTGGAGCAAGTTTTAGCATACCACTTGGACCAACTTTAGTTAGAGGTGAGGGTGGATACTACGCAGGAAAATATTTCCAAACAGAAACGCCAACAATCCCAGATGCTACCATAAAAAAGAATTATTTACACTATATGGTTGGGTTGGATTACAATCTCGCTGGCATAATGCTTTCGGCACAATTTATTCAGGAGAATATACTCGACTACGAACAGGGAATACAAAACGATGAGGTTGAGAGTACCATGACATTTCTTGCAAAAAAGGATTTCCTTAGAGAAAAATTATGGCTAGAACTGTTTGCATACGTCGGCCTAAACAATGAGGATGCGCTTATCAGACCTAAAATCTCTTATGCATTTGCCGATGGATTTGATATTCAGCTTGGCGCAAACATCTTTGTTGGCGACAAGGGTAGGTTTGGTCAGTTTAGTGCCAACGATATGATATACACTAAAATAAAATACAGCTTCTAACCCATTCAATATCAACAATTCATTAAATCCAATGTTCTACTGAGCATTGGATTTTTTTAAAAAAAATAGGGTATCTTTACTCAAAGGGGTCATACTAGTGAAAGGATTTGAATTATTAAACTTAAATTAGATACCACCATGAAAACACTAGCTAAAAAACTCAGAGTTATGGGCTTGGCATCTTTGCTCATGCTGTTCTTGGCTCCTTTATTTGCTCAGAATAGTAACGGATACATCACCATTAATGGGAACCTAAAAGATGCAAAAACAAAAAATGCACTGTTCTTTGCCTACATAGCCATACCCAATTCACACGTTGGAACAGTTACCAACAGTGAGGGTAATTTTACCCTTAAGATTAGTCCTTTACTTAATGCTAGCGAGGTTGAATTCTCGCATCTAGGTTACATAACCAAACTAGTGCCAGTTGAAACCCTTATGCAGGGCAACACTGAAGTTTTACTTGAACCCGCTTCAATTCCACTCGATGAGGTGACAATAAGGCCAATAGAAGTAGAAAAACTTGTTGCCGATGCAATTGCCAAAATCCCATATAACTACAGCGACGACCCCAACATGCTCACTGGTTTTTATCGCGAAACCATAAAGCAACGCCGCGATTATATCTCAATTTCGGAGGCAGTATTGGATATCTACAAAGCCCCCTACAAAAATTTTAGCGGTGCGGATAGGATTAAGATATTTAAGGGACGTAAGAGCACAAATGTAAAAAAAGCCGATACCCTTGCAGTTAAGCTACAGGGTGGCCCTAGGGTCTCGCTACTTCTCGATATTGCCAAGAACCCCGATATCCTGTTTTTTGAGGATTATATCAACTACTACAACTTTACCCTTGAGGATATGGTAACCATCGACAAAAAAATTAACTATGTAATTGGCTTTGCCCAAAAAGATAATATTAAAGAGCCTCTTTACTACGGAAGACTTTACATCGATACAAAGAACCTGGCCATAACCAACGCCCAATTTAGCCTAAAT
>CALGIR010000278.1 GCA_937915475.1 uncultured Bacteroidales bacterium | reverse complement strand
TTTCATCATGGTCCACAACGTTATTAAGGATAAAGTAACCAATAAACGAAAGTAGTGCGCCAGGCACCCCATGTCCGGTACAGTCAACGGCAGCAATATAGATAAAGTTTTCCTTGACAAAGAACCATGGAAAATCCCCACTTACCACGTCGCGAGGTTTATAGTAGATAAATGATTTTGGCAGGTACTGCCTAATTATTCGGTTGTTTGGTAGTATTGACGTTTGTATGCGCTGGGCATAGTTAATGCTCTCGGTAATCTTTCGGTTTTTATCCTGAATTTCGAGTTCAATCCTTTTAGCTTCCGTTATATCGTGACCAACAAAGAGGATTGTCTCCAACTCGTTCTCGTTAAACTCTGGGATGGCCGAAATATGCATTATGGTCTCGCCCATTTTTGAGGAGAAGGTTAAATCGTGCTCTATCTTGCTCTTGCTGGTTTTTATGACTTTTATGGTGTCTTTCAGAAAAGAGGCTAATGCGCCGTTAAGGTCGACAGAGTTTAGGGTTTGGTTAATTAACTCCTTAATAGGTATGTCCAAGTATTCCTCAACCATTGGGTTGGCATAGAAAAACTGACCCGCAGTATTAAGACGCATAATCATATCTGGCGAGTTCTCCGATAGTGCCTGCATCTTGCTGCGCATTCGCTCTTCTTTCTCGGCTCGTTTGCGTTCAGTTATATCCTGTGAGTTAAGGATGATGCCGTTTATGGCAGAATCCTCAAGCAGGTTTCTTCCTGTTACCTCAAGGAAAATTTTTGTCCCATCCTTTTTCATAAAGGTATACTGGATGGAAACTGGAACACGGGGCGAATCGAGCAGCTTTTGAAACATATCGGTAAACTCTTGTTCGCCCTTACGCGTTAACCTATCAATATCCTTACCGTTCATCATTTCATGCGGTGTATAGCCAAGAATCTTTGTGACCGATGGGCTTATGAAGGTTAACTTTTGACTACTGCTGTATATTGATATAATTTCTGATGCATTCTCGAGTAAGGAGTGCAGCCTTTTTTGAGCGTTTTCCACTTCCTGAATCTTTGCCTCAAGCTGAAAATTGGATTTTTCTAGCTCTTCATGCGTGGCCCTCATCTCCTCAGCATTTTGGCGAAGTTCCTCTTCGTTTTCTTTCAGTTCTTGGGTCATTTGCTGAGCCTCCATCAGCAGCTGCTCCGTTTTCTGATTTATGCGTAAATTGAATACGGTTCGAGCAATAATCTCACCGATTTCGCGAAGAAAACGTATGGTTAAGTCTGGAATATGATCGTCAAGAGAGGCAAACTCAATGACTCCCTGTAATTTTTCGTCGGTAATTAGTGGAACAATGATTAAACTTTTTGGTTTTTTATCGCCCAAAATCCCCGATGTTATGCTCGTATAATCATCAGGTATTTCAGTTCTGTAAACTATATCCTGTTCGTATGCACATTGCCCTATTAGTCCTTGACCAATTTTGAACTCCTGATTAATGTATTTTTTTCGATTGTAGGCATATGTGGTAAGATTGTATAGGCTTTGTTTTTCTTCATCGTATAGGTACAGTGCTCCTTGAATTATGTTGATATAACCTATAAGCTTAACTAGCACCTCATAGGAGAGCTCTTCAAGGTTATTGTGTAATCTAAGTATGAAAGAAACCTCTTCTTTACCCTTTGTAATCCATGATTGTTCTGCTTCTTTTTTGTTGTTCTCCAAGAGGTTATCGCGCATTAAAAGCAATGATTTGCCAAGCACATCATCCTCATCGCTAATTTTAAAGGGAGCCTCATAATTGCCTTCCCCGATGGTTTTGGCAAAAAGTGCATTTTTATTGATGTCTTCGTCGCGCTGAAGAATCTCTTCCTCTAAAAAGGCTACTTTTTCCTGATGTTTTTTTAGGATAGAGTAGGTGAGAAACGCAAAGAGGAAAGGCAAGGCATTGATAATCCAAAGTATTGGACTTGCCTTATGTATTGCACCGATACCTGCTAGGCTAAAAGCAACACCTTGCGATACAAAAGCAATGGTCCACGAAACGAAAACCACCAAAAAACCAACTGCTGTGGTAATTATAATCTTTCGGGTTACTGCTTTGCTTAAAATCTTTACCGATGTTCTATTAGGGGTTATCATACTATTCTTTTGTGATGTTGCCAACGATTAAAAGTTGTTTGGATATTTCTGGGCTTAACGCCTCAAACAGCCTAACCTTTCTGCTGTCGAATTTTTTAAACGAAGCTAACTCTATTACACCAATGCAATCGTTATTTTCTGGGTTGATCAATGGGATTATTAGCAGGTTGCTTGGGGAGCCCTTTCCGAGCCCTGAAAGTACGGTTATGTAGTCTTCGGGAACCCTCTCAAGGTTTAGTATTTCTTTGTTTTTAGCCACTTGTCCTGGTAGGGTTTCGCCCTCAATAAATGGGAGAAACTCACTTTCGGAAAAAAAGGCATAGGAGGACGTAATAGTGTATTGGTTATTATTTTGTTTGGTGTGAGCAACTGCCTGAACAATATCGTGATGTTTGGCAATGCTCGAAAGTATCTTTTCCAAAAAGGCCTCCTTATCCTCATAGGTTTCTTGTGGGATAATTTTTTTCACAACCTCTTCTATATCCTCTTCAGGCGTTTGGCTTTCTGCAGCAATCTGTTTTCTTTTTAACTCTTCCTCTTTTCTCCTCAATACTTTTTGGTCTTCTTCTATTTGATTGAGTTGAGAAGCATACCTGTTTGCAGCATTCCTTGCGCTTGAAGTACTTTGGTAAAATGTTATTGATATAGCAATTGCTATTATGGAGAGTACTAGTGCAACGTAGGGAGTATTCTCTGTGTTTTCTGAAATGCTGTGGTTATACAATGAAAAAAAACTACCAGCAATTGATAATATGAGCAAAAGCATTAGTATGCCATAGCTAAATCTCGAACTATTTGGGAATACCTTCATTGGTTATCGTATTATATTTTTAAATTCTGAAGGAACCTGACAATTTCATCAGTTTTCATAACATGATCGGCCTCAGTGAGTTTTAAGGCAGCTTCAGTCATGGTTTTAACCTGGCATTCAGCAGGATCCTGAACGATTACTGTTCCTCCATAGTCTTTTATCTTTTTTATGCCAAACGCACCATCCTTATTTGCCCCTGAAAGTATAATGCCAATAAGTTTTTCTCTATAGACTTGAGCTGCTGTAATAAACGATAGATCAATCGAAGGCCGAGAATGGTTTACTGGCCCCTCAGTTGATAGTGCGAAACGATTGCCAAGTTCGATAAACATATGGTAATTGGCTGGCGCAAGATAGGCTTTGCCTGCCTTAATTGGATCCTTGTCGTAGGGCTCAATTACGGGGATTGATGATTTTATGGACAATGCCTCAACAAACCCACTCCTTACATGCTTTAGCCTATGGAGGCTTAGGAGAATAGGTAAGGGGAATGTTACAGGCAGCGAGTGAAGTATTCGGGTTATTACCTGAAAACTACCTGCTGAACCACCTATGATTATTGCTTTGTACATTTATGATTTATCCCATTTTCTTTTTGTAAATCTTCTCGGCATTGTTTATTACGGTAAACTTATTGCTTGTGCTTGTATTTTCCAAAGTTTCTTTAGAGCCCAGAATAAGGTAGCCTCCTGGAACTAAACTGGCATACATTGAATTGAGCGTTTTGTCCTGAAGAATTTGATTATAGTATATAATCTGATTTCTGAATAGGACTAACCTAATGCCTCCAGGGGCATTACTAAACAGCGTGTCCTGTTTTATGAATGTAACGCCTTGAATAAGGTTTGTGTCGAGCGTAAGCATACCCCCATTAGGCGCTATGTGGTAGTAGTCCGAATATTTGGCGATGCAATTCGAACGCTCGTAGTTAGCTTCATTAATCTCAAGTTGTTTAATATCTATGTGACCCTGCTGTATTTTCTTGAGGGTTATGCTGCTAAATATTGAAGCAAATATCTGAAACTGATCCAGTAAGCCCATCTCTTTTAGTAATATGCAAAGGGAGTATAGTTCTTCGCCTGAATCGAAAGCAGCTACCCATACTTTAGGTTTTGGGGTGTTTTTTGCTACCTCTAAAATTAAATCTTCCCTGAGCGCGCGCCATAATGAGGGGTCGCGGAACATTTCTGTGGTTTCGGGCGTAATATTCTTTAAGAACTGCTCAAAAAACAACTTGTTGTTCTGTAGTCTATTTATAAGAAGTTCAGAATCTTTTAAACCATTATTTGTGATAACATCTTCGAGTCTTCGCTTTAAGGATGTCAATGCATAATCCCTAAAGTCATAGCCATAGGTATCAAGCAATGCCTTAATAACATTGCGGGTTTCTACTATGCCTATTTCGTATCTGCTTCTCACTTTTTCCAGGTCTATAATGGTTAATTATTCTTTAGCTGAACCATTAGTTCGTCTATCTGTTTCTGAAGTTTTCTCACTATTTCTTTACTTTCAGATATGTCTATGCCAATATTTATAATCTTGATAATTTCACCTTTATCGTTAATAATTGGAATGTAGTGTTCTGTTACCCAAACCTCAGAACCTTTAACAACAATTGAGAAATCACGTTTTTGGGGGATCCCTGATAGTAGATTATCCCAAAATTTGCGGTATGCATCGGGGTTTGTTTTGGCCTCAAGGTCTAGTTCAGAATGTAAGCGTCCCTCAATATCCTCCTTTTTGTCACCTAAAACCTCAGTGTTTCTTATGTTGATAAAGGTTATTTTACCATTAGGATCAATTTCGGTTATGAGGCAAGTTTTATCAAGTGCCTGTAAAAGAGCATCCATTTCTTTTTGTCTCTGCTCCGATAGTTCCTGCTCTTGTTGTAGTTTAACTAAATTTTGTTCAATCTCTTCTGCTTGCTCTTGAGCTTTTATTTCAGTGCTCTTGGCTTCTGTAACATCTTGTCCCAGAAGAAATATCTTGTATATTTCTCCAGTCTCTTCAAATGATGGAGTGATACTGCAAAGCACAAATCGCTCCTCATTATCCCTCGTTTTCCACTTAAGAGTACCCTTAAAGGCTTCTCCACTCCTCAAATTAGCCCATATCTCGCCGAAGGTTGATAAAGAGTCAGAATGGATAAAATCATTAAGGTGTTTCCCTTCAATATCGGTTTTGGCATAACCAATTAGGTTGAGCAGGTTATAGTTGGCAATTAACAATGCCCCTTCGTGGCTGAGTTCGGCAAAAAGCATGGCTTCGTTTATTGCAGAAGTCATCGCCTCCATTTCAAGGGTTTTACGAGCCATTTCCTCTTGTGTAGCCTGCATTTCTTCCATGTTTTGGCGCATCTCCTCTTCCTGTGCAGACATCTCTTCGCTTTGCTGTTGAGATTGCTCCAGTAGCTGGGCAGTTTTGATGCTATTTTTTACAGAGAATAACGTTGAGGCGATGTTTTCGCCAATCTTCTCAACAAACTCAATTTCATGCTCCTCAAACTCATTAAAGGTAGCAACTTCAACTACGCCAAATACCTTGTCCTCTAGTTTCAGCGGGACCAAGAGCAGGGTACGTGGTGGAGCGTCGCCAAGTCCTGAGGTTATCTCAATATAGTTTTCGGGTATTTCTTTTAGATAAATAGTTTGTTTTTCAAGAGCGCAGTTGCCAACAAGGCCTTCACCCATATGTATGGTGTTTTGCCTAAACTTCTTCTTGCTATAGGCAAATGCGCTAAGAAGTTCAAGGGTTGGATTATCGTCTTCATTCTCCATAATAAAAAGTGCCCCTTGATTTGCGTTTAGATAGTCAAGCAGGTTTTGAGTAACTGTGTCTGCAAGCAGCTGTAGGTTATCGTTATTTTGCCTAAGAATATCGGCAAATCTTGCAAGACCAATGTTAAACCAGTTTCTTTTTTCGTCCTCCTTTTTGCGCTTTTCTTCTTCTACTAATGCGTCCGCTAGGTTTTTGCGCATGATAAGCAACGAGGCTCCAAGTTCATCGTTTGAACCAAGAGGTTGAAAAGTAGCACTAAGATTGTTTTTGCCAATTTCTTTGGCAAATTGCGATGTCCTAGCTAATCCTTCAATTAACTGGTTATGCGATTGCACTATTTGGCCTATTTCATCATTGTTATTATAATCAATTTTCTGGACAACTTCACCAGAAGATAACTTTGCGAGACTTCTGTTAATCTTTTGGATGGTCGCAATAATTGGGCTTATGGTAGCTCTAACTACGAATATTGAAACTGTGAATGATATAATAAAAATTAGTACTAGTAGTGTACGGTTGTTAGAGAGCACCTTTTGGGCTTCATCAATGTTTACGGGTAATGCAATGTAGGAATTATATGACTCAATTTTTTTGTAGAACAAGCGAATTTGGTGCTGATTACCTTTTACAAAATCAGTATAACTTAGTACACCACTTTTGTTAGTAAAAATATGATTAAGTCTCTCTCTCGGATATTTTTGGCCCTCTTTGTAAAGGTGAATTGCATAGGTTCCCTGTGCATCAATCATGAATGGAAAATCGGTTTCGTAGAATGCAGCCTGATTGAAATGGGGTTTTAGGGAAGCGTAATCCAAATGATTAAAGCCATTGTCTGTTCGTTTTTCAATTTCCGATATAAGTGCTGATAACTGGTTGAGATATGTTGTAGCTTGGTTCTGAATGCTTTTATTTATCCTGCTTGCAGAGAATTGAGACGTAGTATAAGCAGCAGAACCCAAAAGGATAATAAGCAGCATTGCTACAGTGAGCTGTATCCGTTGGCTTATGCTTATGTTTTTTAAAAATCTCATGGTTTATTTAGTTGTCAAATGGTAAGGGCTATTTTTTTATATAGGTTTGTCCCATTTTATCAAATTTGTTAGCCCATGGGCCAAGTATAGTTTCGTGCATTCCAAGAACAAGAACGCCTTTGCTGTAAAGGTTTTCAAAGAAAAGATCGAACACCTTATTCTGGAGCGTATAGTTAAAATAGATAATTACGTTTCGGCATAGTATTAAGTCGAATTTTGCAAAGAACAGATTACCGTCCTTGACCAAATCATGCTTTCGAAAGATAGGTTTCTCAGTCAGGTGTTTTTTCATTGTAATGGAATCTCGAGATTTGTCAATGTCAAAATATGTTTCGTAAGGTACGTCATTAAATTCCTCA
>CALGIR010000277.1 GCA_937915475.1 uncultured Bacteroidales bacterium | reverse complement strand
GCTGTTGAGCAAACAGAAGAGTTTAAGAAGAAACAGCAGCAAGCAATAAACGATCACGCAGCAAAAGCTAACGTGGTGATTTGCACCGCCCAAATTCCAGGAAAAAAAGCTCCCTTATTGCTTCCAACTCATGCCGTGGAGGCCATGAAGCCTGGTTCGGTAATTATCGACTTGGCAGCATCGAGTGGTGGAAACTGTGAACTTACAAAAGATAACGAAACGGTTGTTCATAAAGGGATTACCATTATTGGACAGTCGAACTATCCCGCTCATAAACCCATTGATGCAAGTCGGATGTTTGGTGAAAATGTGCTAAACTTCATGAAACTTATTATCGACGATGAGGGCAACTTGAACCTCAGCTTCGAAGACGAAATTGTTAAAGGAACTTGTATTACCCACAAGGGCGAAGTCTCTAACGAAAGGGTGAAATTAATAATCGAAAAAGCATAATGATATGGAACAAGCATTGACATTTTTCTTTTTGTATAAAGAAGCGATATTCATTATTGCTCTATCCATATTTGTGGGTATTGAGGTGATATCGAACGTGCCAGCAGTATTGCATACCCCACTCATGTCGGGTGCAAATGCAATTAGCGGTGTAATTATAGTAGGAGGGATTATCCTAGTGGGTCATGCCGACCTTACCACATTCTCGCTAAATTTAGTACTTGGAATTTTAGCACTCATTTTTGGTACACTGAATGTGGTTGGTGGTTTTGCCGTTACCGATAGAATGCTCGAAATGTTTAAAAAGAAAAAAAAGTAAGCAATTATGGATAAAATTTTAGGAACAATAAACGGTATGGATTTTACCATGGGCGATTCGCTACTTGAACTAAGTTATCTAATTGCCGCACTTTTGTTTGTGTATGGTTTAAAATTGCTCTCGCACCCAGCCACAGCCCGTCGTGGAAACCTTTGGGCAGCAAGTGGTATGGGGTTGGCCATGGTCACAACATTGCTTCTTCATAAAAATGCTCAGGGCGTAGGAATTTCACTTATCAATATTTGGATTATCCTTGCTTTTATTGGCGTTGGTTCTGTTATTGGTTGGATAATTGCCCGTAGGGTAAAAATGACAGCCATGCCACAGCTGGTGTCACTCTTTAATGCGTCGGGGGGTGCAGCTTCGATGTTGGTTGCGCTTTTAGAGTATCCCAATGCTATTGCCGGCGATATTAGTTCAATTCTGGTTACCGTACTCGGCTTAATTATTGGCTCAATTGCCTTTAGCGGAAGTATGATTGCCTACGGAAAACTCGACGGAAAAGTGGGTGACATTATGAAACCCTTTATGACCTATGTTAACCTGTTTTTGTTACTGGTAACATTGGGGCTGGGTGCATACATTGTAGTTTCTCCTAATCCTCCTGCTGATTTAATATGGGCAATCTATGCCTTAATGGGTATTTCGTTGGTCTATGGGGTGATGTTTGTATTTCCCATTGGTGGAGCCGATATGCCTGTTGTTATATCACTATTAAACGCTCTCACCGGAGTTGCGGCCGCAATGGCAGGATTTATTTATGGTAACCAGGCCATGATTCTTGGTGGTATTTTAGTAGGATCCGCAGGTATGATATTGACAATGCTGATGTGCAAGGCAATGAATCGCTCGTTGCTGAATGTTATTATTGGTTCATTTGGTGGGGGCGGAGCAGCTGGTATTGAGCACGAGCAGGGTACTATAAAAGAAATACAGTTGAGTGATGCTGCAGTTTTATTAAGCTATTCGCAAAAAATTGTAATCATCCCAGGTTATGGTTTAGCCGTAGCGCAGGCGCAGCATATTGTGCATGAGTTGGATGCCCTTTTGGAAGGAAAGGGAATTGAGGTAAAGTATGCCATTCACCCTGTGGCTGGCCGTATGCCTGGGCATATGAACGTTTTGCTGGCTGAAGCCGACGTTCCGTATGAGAAGTTGATTGAGATGGATGCCATTAATCCCGATATGCCCAACGTTGATGTGGCAATTGTTATTGGAGCAAACGACGTGGTGAACCCTGCAGCATACGACGACCCGAGCAGCCCTATTTATGGTATGCCGATTATTGATGCGCATCTTGCAAAAAATATCATCATCATGAAACGTGGAATGGGAAAAGGGTATGCAGGAATTGAAAACTACCTGTTTTTTAACGATAAAACCCGCATGTTATTTGGCGATGCCAAAAGTTCACTTCAGAAATTGGTGAATGAAATTAAGAGCATGTAGCATTTTTCTATATTGCTTTTGATAAATTTAGGTGATTAATCAACCTGACTTCAAAAGCAAAGCAGTGTATAATTACAAGTGAAAGAGCAACCTCAAAGCATAAATAATATTTACTTTGGGGTTGCTTTTTTTTATGCGTAAAATCGTTTTTTAGAGCATGCCTAATGTTGAGTATTGCTGGGTAAACTCATATTTCTGTGGTGATGCTATATAAGCATCAATCACTTTAATTTGCATGCAAAAAAGGCTTAATGTTTATAAACGCAACGATGCTTTTTTACTTTAAAATGGGTTTTAATCGGATATTTTTTTATTCAAAATTCTACATTGCTTTTTGTGGTTATAAAAAATCCATTTTTTTACGTTAATTTTATGGGCAAATATTAAGTAGTAGATATGTTAAAGTACTTTTTCGGCACCACTTTTTTCGTACTAGTTTTTGGTTTGCTTCTCCACCTTCCCCTTGTAGGGCAAATTCACAGCATGGATCATTTTGACGGGCCGTTATCCCCTTCAGCCGATTCCCTTTTTAATATTGGGGAGTTTGATGAAGCGCTTAACGAGTACCATAAACTATTAGCTGATTACCCGAAGGAATCATCGTTTCGGTATAAATTGGGAATAACCTACTTGTACGGTACGCGTAACATCGATCAGGCAGTTAAGCACTTATCGTTTGCTTCAACAAGCGAGGTTCCCAATGCAGTGTACTATCATTTGGGTTATGCACATCAGCTAAACTATAGTTTCGATAAAGCGATTGAGTACTACAGGCGCTTTACGATTAATAAGGCCGATTTAAATGTAAGCCAACAGCATATCGAGAATCTTGTTGGTCAATGTGAGAGTGGTAACTTTATGCTAAAGTATATATACCAACCAAAGGTACTCGATAAAAGAAGAGTTAAAGCAGATGAAATGTATCAGTTCATTGTTACCCAATCCGATAACGGCAGTTTTATCCCCAAACCCAAAGATTTGATTACTGCAACCGATGCTAAGCACCAAGGCCCATCTTATATCTACTTTCCTAAGAATCCAAAGCCGGGCGACAAACTAATATACTCTAGCTATGGCTCTACCACATCCTTTGGCAAGGATCTTTATATAATTGAAATGCTTGAGAATGGTCTTTGGAGTAAGCCCAAGGATTTAGGTGATAATATTAACACTAATTTTGATGAGGATTTCCCGTACTTAGCACCCGATGGGATTACCCTTTACTTTGCATCTAATGGGCATTATAGTATGGGTGGGTACGACATTTACCGAAGTATTTACAATCCTTCGGTTGGTCATTGGAGTGCACCAGAAAACCTAGGTTTTCCCTTTAGTTCGCCATACGACGACTTTATGTTTGTGCCAAACGAGGACGAAACGCTTGCCACCTTTGTTACCAATAGGTCAAGTTTATCCGATAGCATCGATATTGTATTGGTTGAACTCGATGATAATCCGATTCGCCGCTCAATTGATTCACAGGAAACGATAAGAGAAATTGCCCGCCTCGATGTAGCCAAAACGAAAGAAAATGCCAACCAAACCACTCTTAGCAAATCCTCATCACTATCAAATAAAACTCAGGTACAGCAAAATACAGCTTCTTTTTCTGATGTTGAAAACGACCCAGAATACTCAAGAGCATTGGCAATGGGATTTTCAGAGCAACTTAAGGCAGATTCGTTAAGAATTAAGCTTGATGCTCTTAGAGAAAGGTTCGATTTTATTACAACTGCAAACCAAAGAATTACTCTTGAAAAACAGGTGGTTGCAGTTGAAGATAGCCGATCTCTGCTTAAAGCCCAACGCAATGCCGATATTCAGTTTGCTAAGGCAAGTAAAATTGAGCAAGATTTTCTGGTAGGCAAGCGTAAGCCAGTTGATAGTCCGCAATCGTCGTTTAGTTCCGATAGACCAGATTTTCTTTATCAGGCGCAGTATGCTACAACGGTATTTCAGAATGAGGAGTTGGCAAAACTTGCTAGGACAGAGCGGTTAGTGTCCGAAATTGAAAGCCAAAGGGCAGATGTTTTCAAGTTACAGAAGCAATCTAATGCAAATAGTGGCAATGACACGTTACAGGAGGAGACTCTACCCAATGCCAAACTCATTGGCAAAATGGGTACTTTTAATAAAACGCTATCGGAATATACTGGAGTAAAGAAAAGACTTTATAACGACTGTATATCTGTGGCAATGATGAAAGCAGGAACAAATGCGAATGAGCAAGTGAAAAGGGAGTTCGATATTGCCAAAAGCCATTTTCGTTCAGCAACTGCTATTCGCAACAATGCGGTTGAGGAGCATAGGGTTGAGTCGGAGTACGAGGCTCTTTTACTTGATGAACTTGGAGTTTTGCGCCTCGAGATAGCTTTTGCAAAGCTATGGGGAATAAAACATTTCGAACAGCAAACACTTAGTAGAGTTCTCAAACTGGAGAGATTTGCCTTTGGCGACGACTTTATTAAAAACCAAAATATTTCTACAGTATCCATTAATGGGGCAAAATTGCAGAACAAGGAGAGTGGTGATACCCCATCAATAACCCGTACTGAAACTGATGCCCCTCTCGCTAATCATATTGAGTTCGTTGTCGAAAGGGAGTCGTCATTCCAGTTGATTGAGGAAGATGATTATTATAAGAGCCCTAAGGACATTCCTTCGCATCTTCCTTTGCCCAATGGCGTTATCTACAAAATTCAGCTGGCTGCTTTCAGCAAACCAATTGATGTGACAATCTTTAAGGGAATGTTTCCCCTGTGGGCTGAACCCGTTAATGAGGGTAAGATTATAAAGTACTATGCAGGCAGTTTCAGTTTACTGGCTGCTGCAGAGAAAGCGCTACCCACTGTTCGAAGTAAAGGGTTTAAAGATGCATTTATTGTTGCATGGCACAACGGGCGTTCGATACAACTCACAAGAGCCCAGTCGCTTGAGGGGTCTGTACAGCAACCTGCCCTTGTGAATCCTGTAAAAATTGATATTGAGCCGGATAGTAAACTTTACATAATTCAGATAGGTGAATACCCTGGTAAACTACCCGACGATATAACTCGCACAGTGCGCACTCTTGCCCCTGGTAAGGATATTGTTCGCAAACTCAATCCCAAAGGCAGTTATACCTACTCGATAGGTTCCTATAGTGACGCATCGGAAGCAGGTAGAATTAAGGATAACATTGTTGCAAGTGGCATAAAAAATGCCTTTCTGATTGCTGTTGATATGGATATTTGATATATTAGCAGCGTTTAAACATCTTTTGAAAATATGAGTAATCATTATTTTGATAAACCAGATAAGGGTTCGAATCTTGAAGAGAAGAAGGAGAAGACCCATTCTCTTATTCTTTACAACGATGACCATAACGAGTACGATTTTGTCATCGAATGCTTAATTGATATTTGCAACCATGCAAAGTGTCAGGCTGAGCAATGTACTCTTATTGCGCATCACAACGGGAAGTGCGATGTTAAAAAGGGTGATTTAAAAACACTTGATGAGATGCGTAATGACCTAATAATTAAGGGTCTGAATGCGGAAATTGTAAACAATAATTAAAGTAATACCACTTTTATCATCAAAAAATGACTGGAGTTATAGTTTTAATTCTCATTGGGCTGTTCCTTTTTGTGGTTGAGTTTTTACTCATTCCTGGAATCACAGTGGCTGGCATTGGAGGCGTAGCTTGTTTAATTGGTGGAATATTTTGGGCATACAGCGGTTTTGGAAATGCTGCTGGAAATATTACCCTAATCTCAACTCTTATTGCTACCATAATTACCATCGCACTTGCGCTGCGTTCAAAAACATGGAGCAGATTCATGCTTAAAACGAATGTTGAAGGAACTGTTGCCAGTGACCATTTGTCCCAGATTAAGCCTGGAGATGAGGGTACAACCGTTAGCCGCCTAACACCAATGGGTAAGGTACGGATTAATGATGTTGTGCTTGAGGCCAGATCGACTGGTAATTATGTTGATCAAAATACGCCAATTGTTGTAATTCGTTTCGAAGGTTCTGTAGTTATTGTTAAACCCAAATAAAACAATCTTATGAATGATGTTGCTATCTATTTAATAATTTTTGCCGCCAGTATTATTGGGCTATGGATTATCTTATACTTTATACCCATTGGTCTATGGTTCTCTGCTTTGGTTAGCGGAGTTAGGGTATCCCTGCTTCAGCTAGTTCTTATGCGTTGGCGTAAAGTTCCGCCAGGTGTAATTGTTCAGGCTTTAATTGTGGGAACAAAAGCAGGTCTTGAACTTTACCGTAATGATCTCGAAGCGCACTACCTTGCAGGTGGTCGTGTATCAAAAGTGGTCTCAGCTCTGGTATCAGCCCAAAAGGCTAATATTCCTCTCGACTTTAAAATGGCTACAGCCATCGATTTAGCAGGTCGTGATGTACTTGAAGCCGTTCAAATGTCAGTAAATCCAAAGGTTATCAATACACCTCCAGTTACTGCTGTTGCTAAGGACGGTATCCAACTTATTGCGTTGGCCAGGGTTACCGTACGCGCAAACATTAAGCAGTTGGTGGGGGGAGCAGGCGAGGAAACTGTACTAGCACGAGTAGGTGAGGGTATTGTATCGTCAATTGGTTCAGCCGATTCGCATAAGAATGTGCTTGAGAACCCCGATTTTATTTCTCGTGTAGTGCTTGAGAAAGGTCTTGATGCAGGTACAGCATTTGAGATTTTATCCATTGATATTGCCGATATTGATATAGGAAAAAACATTGGCGCCGAATTACAGATGGATCAGGCCAATGCCGATAAGAATATTGCTCAGGCCAGAGCTGAGGAACGTCGTGCAATGGCAGTTGCACAAGAGCAGGAAATGAAAGCTAAGGCACAGGAGGCAAGGGCTAAGGTTATTTTGGCCGAGGCTGAAATACCAATGGCAATTGCTGAAGCTTTTCGTTCGGGTAATCTTGGTATTATGGATTACTATAAGTTTAAGAATATTGAGGCCGACACCAATATGCGTGAAAATATAGCAAAGGATTCCACTGGCCCTAATAAGGGTAAAAAGTAATTCTTTTTAAATATTGTATGCTTTGCTCTAACGAGAAAGCATACAATATTTAATTTTATTACTTGCTCACAAAACTAATTTTCACGGGAAGTAAAAATACAACAGCAATTCATTGTTGTAAACCTACTTTTAGTCTGAGGGAATGAAATTAAGGAGTGCCTTGAACTTAAATATCAAATAACAAGCACTATTTATAGGTCTTTTGAGATGTTTTTTAAAAAAAATCCTATTTAGTGGGTTAAATATGATTGTATATCTAATTTAAGAGCATATCTTTACATAACATTTAAATAATCAACTATGAACAAAGGAACAGTTAAATTTTACGATGAAATCAAAGGTTTTGGTTTCATTAAGGACAATGATTCAACAAAAGAATATTTTGTACATTCATCTGGTATAATTGATAATATTAGAGATAATGACGAGGTAACTTTTGATTTGGAGGAAGGAAAAAAAGGACTTAATGCAGTTAATGTAAAACTTGCATAGCCGAAAATATTAATCATTTCTTCAAAAAGTCCTGTTATTTAACAGGACTTTTTTAATGCCTTTTTCTTCTATATTTGTATAAATTCCCCCAATATGAAGATGCATGATATTATCAATACTATTTACAAAGAGATAAAGCCTTTGGCTTCAAAGGGGAAGGTAGCTGATTATATACCTGAGCTTAGTTTTATTTCGCCTGATAAACTGGCAATTAGTGTTCATAACGTTGATGGTACTTGCTATGAAATAGGGGATAGTGATACCCCGTTTTCAATACAGAGTATCTCAAAAGTTTTTGGTTATACTTTGGCCTTTAAAGTTTTGGGGGCAGATATTTGGAAAAGATTAGACAAAGAACCCTCCGGAAATTCTTTTAATTCTCTAGTACAGCTGGAGTATGAGCAGGGAATCCCTCGCAATCCATTCATAAATGCTGGTGCAATAGTTGTTGCTGATATTATCCTTTCCCACTATCCGAATCCTCAGCAAACCCTACTCGATTTTGTAAGGGGCATAACCAACGAACCTTCAATTAACTATAATTATGATGTGGCAGCATCAGAAAAGTTGACAGGATATCGAAATATAGCCCTTGCATACTTAATGAAAAGTTTTAAGAACATCCATAATTCTGTGGAGGATGTTCTCGATTTTTATTTTCTACAGTGCTCATTGGAGATGAGCAGTAATAACCTCTCCAAATCCTTTCTTTATCTAGCCAATCATGGGATTGTACCAAGTACAAACGAGCAGATTCTAACTGTAAGCCAATCCAAAAGAATTAGCGCCCTTATGCTTACCTGTGGGCTTTACAACGAATCGGGAGATTTTGCCTATAGAGTTGGTATGCCCGCGAAAAGTGGAGTTGGAGGTGGAATTGTTGCCATAATCCCCAAAAAACTGAGTATCTGTGTTTGGTCACCTCCCCTCAATCGTTTTGGTAATTCTCTTGCCGGAATTGATGCACTTGAAAAGTTCACAACATACACTGGCGATTCAATTTTTTAAAAACAGTTTCTGCGTAAAGTAATGTAAATGTGTTTAATCCTAATCACATCCGATTAATCGATTGCTTCATAGGCTAAGCATAAACCTTATCAACTTAACAATTCAAGGGTTCTGTTGTTAACATATTTTGAATCTTAAGATATGTTTTACCCTTAAAATTACTAGATATGGTTGGAGTTTGGCTTAAAGCGCTTAGGGTTATACCCCAGGTTTCAAAACAACAATGGGAAAGCTATGATATTGTTTCAAGGTGGCTAATCTCAACTCGTGCCGCCGTTTTTATTATGACTGGCTTAGCAGCTGCCATTGGCGCTTTACTGGCATATCGCTCAGGGAGTTTTTCTTGGCCCATCTTTTTACTTACGTTTGTTGGCTTAATCTTTGCCCACGCCACCAATAATCTATTAAACGATTATGTTGACTACACCAAGGGTGTTGATAAGGATAATTATTTTCGTGCTCTTTATGGGCCTCATCCACTTGAAAATGGATTTCTCACCAAAAATCGCTTTATAACCTACATTGTTGTAACTGGTTTGCTTGCTTTAATGGCAGGGCTTGCCATTACCTATTTGGTTGGCCTGCAAACGCTTTGGCTGCTGATTCCTGGGCTCTTTTTCTTGCTTTTCTACACTTGGCCATTAAAATACTATGGTCTGGGTGAAATCTCGGTAGTTCTTGTTTGGGGGCCTTTAATGATTGGTGGAAGCTATTTTGTAGTAACAGGTGGAGAATGGAGCAGCTGGGTGGCTTTGGTTAGCCTTGTTTACGCCCTTGGGCCAACAACAGTTCTGTTGGGCAAGCATGCCGATAAGCTAGAAGCCGATAAGGCTAAAAACATTCATACTATTCCAGTTTTAATTGGCGAAAAAGCCTCGCGTTACTCAATCATTGTACTTTGGGTAATTCAGTATGCCTTGGTAGCCTTTTTTGTTATTATGGGTCAGCTGGGACCAGCAGTGCTACTAGTTTTACTATCAATACCAAAGTTTATTCAGATGTCGAAGGTTATGGCCAAAAAACGCCCATTGGTTGCACCTGATGGCAAGGAGGGGGCAGGATGGCCATTATATCTGGTTAGTAGAGCATTCGTATTTAACCGTTCATTTGGTACACTGTTTCTGTTGGGTTTAATTGCCGATATCATCATCCTGAAATTCTTCTAGTATATAGTACAATTGTTTAAATTATAGCAGGCCCTAATAGTATGGAGTTCTTAATCTTTATAAATACAAAAACGGATTGTTGTTCATGTATATAGAGGTTTTCGGTGTTTCTTAAAACTTTTTATTTATGATAAGCACAGCCACAACAGTAATTAAAACTAAAATCAAAAGGAAATCTGATTCGTTTGTTGAAAATTATAAAGAAACTCAGAAAATTATGACCGAGTTTCGAACTGCAACATCTGCAGTTCTCAACCGAAACAACGATAGTTATGTGGTAAGGCACAAGGCAAAGGGCAAGATGACAGCCCGCAAGCGTATTGATAGTTTAATTGATAAGAATACTACATTTTTCGAGTTTTCAGCTTTAGCTGCAAATGGACTTTACGATAATAAGTTCCATAGTGCCGGAATTATTACCGGAATAGGCATAATTCAGGGTAATGAGGCCATTATTATTGCCAACGACCCAACAGTAAAAGGCGGAACCTACGTAAAAGAAACGATAAAGAAACATCTTAGAGCTCAGGAGGTTGCCCTGAATAACCATTTACCCTGTGTTTACATTGTTGAGTCGGGTGGAATATTTTTACCTGAACAGGCTAACGTTTTTGCTGATCACGACCATTTTGGCAGAATATTTTACAACCAATCCAAGTTGTCTGCTGCGGGTATTCCTCAAATTGCAATGGTTATGGGCTCTTGTACTGCTGGAGGTGCCTATATTCCTGCAATGAGCGATGAATCGATAATTGTTGATAAGCAAGGAACCATATTTCTTGCTGGACCACCGCTTGTTAAAGCCGCTATTGGTGAGGATGTAACCGCCGAAGACCTGGGCGGAGCCTATGTGCATACCCATATTTCTGGTGTAGCTGATCATCTTGCTAAAACAGAAGCCGATGCCATTCAAACGTGCCGAAATATTTTTGAGTACCTTCCCAAACCTCGCAAGTACAGTAACAAATCTGAAAGTTTTGAGAAGCCGCTCTACTCTATGGAGGAACTTTATGGGGTAATACACTCTCAAACCTCTTGCTGGATAGATCCTTACGAAATTATTACTCGAATTGTTGATGGTAGCAAATTTCAGGAATTTAAACCCAGCTATGGTAAAACTATAGTTACTGGCTTTGCTAAAATTATGGGGGAAACCATTGGAATTATTGCCAATAACGGAGTGCTTTTTTCCGAGTCGGCGCTTAAGGCTACTCATTTTATTGAGATGTGCAGCATTCGGAAAATACCTCTCGTTTTTTTGCATAATATAACGGGTTTTATGGTTGGCAAAAGTGCCGAACAAAAAGGTATTGCAAAAGACGGTGCCAAAATGGTACACGCAGTTGCCAATGCAAATGTTCCGAAAATTACTATCGTTTTTGGTCGCTCGCACGGTGCGGGCAACTATGCAATGGCAGGACGTGCCTATAACCCAACTTTGCTTTTTGCATGGCCTAATTCAAAAATATCAGTAATGGGAGGTCGTCAGGCAGCTGAGGTTCTTGGTAGCGTTAAGCAAAAAGGCGATGAAGATATTGATGAGTTTAAAAGAGAAATCACAAAGCGTTACGAAGATGAAGCATCGGCCTATTTTGGCACAGCGCGCTTATGGGACGACGGCATTATCGATCCTGTGGATACACGTAAAGCAATAGCCTTGGGTTTATCTATTGCTGCAAACAAAGAGGTTCCGGATTATAAGCCAGGTATTTATAGAATGTAAAAAGTATGGATAGTTATAAGGAAATATGCGTTGATACTAAAGATGGTGTAGCCACAATTTGGCTTAATAAGCCAGATTTGCATAATGCCGTAAGTATTCAGATGCTAGATGAGTTGACCGATTGTTTTCACACCATTGAGCAAATGGATAACGTTAGGGTCATTGTTTTAAGGGGTAAGGGTAAGTCGTTTAGTGCCGGCGCTAACCTTATTAATATGCTTGCAGTCAGCAAGTCGGGTTACGAGCAAAATCTCGCTGATGGGTATAAATGGACCAGCTGTTTAAGTTCAATAGCTAATTCAAGTAAGCCAACTATTGCCATTGCTAAAGGTAACGTTTTTGGCGGAGGGAATGGGTTTCTTGCAGCATCCGATATGGTGATTGCCGATGAGAATGCAATCTTCTTGTTCTCAGAGGTAAGGTTAGGTCTTGCGCCCTCAACAATACTTCCCTATGTTTTAACCCGCATTAATC
Source organism: uncultured Bacteroidales bacterium (assembly GCA_937915475.1). Classification (GTDB taxonomy): domain Bacteria; phylum Bacteroidota; class Bacteroidia; order Bacteroidales; family Tenuifilaceae; genus Perlabentimonas. The sequence continues at coordinate 890 of CALGIR010000277.1, read as the reverse complement.
AACAAAAAGCTAAGCACCTAATGCTTACAGCTAAAAGGTTTAATGCAACCGAAGCATATAGCCATGGTCTTGTTGACTTTTTGATACCCACTGATAAACTTGACGCATTGTTGAACTCAATAATAACCGATTTACGTAAAGCATCTCCCAATGGGGTTAAGGAAATTAAACGATTGATAAGAGAACTTAGGCATTGTACTAACATTGATGAGGTAAGCAACCTAACGGCCAACTCCATTGCTACTCTAAAAGTATCCACAGAGGCTCAGGAGGGCATTAGCGCATTTATTGAAAAGCGAAAGCCGAGTTGGACAATGGAAATACCGGAATAAGATAATTTGAAAATGAAAAGTATGCATCACCCGTTAATAAATAATGAGCACGACAAACTCCGTGAGCAAGTTCGTGCTTTTGCCGAAAAGGAGATAAAACCATTAGCCCAAGGGCTTGATGAACGAAGCGAGTTCTCTGCTGAACTAACCAAAGCAATGGGTAAAATAGGACTATTCGGAATGAATCTACCTGTGGAGTATGGAGGTCGGAATCTTGATACCCTTGCATACATTATTGCCGTTGAGGAGTTGGCTCGGGTTGATAGTTCTCAGGCGGCTACCATGGCAGCTCACAATTCGTTGGGTATTGCTCCAATTTACAAGTAGGGCAATGATGAGCAAAAAAAACGTTTGCTGCCAAAGTTAACTACAGGCGAAGGTGTTTGGGCGTTTGGCTTAACCGAGCCCAATGCTGGTTCCGATGCCAGAGCCATTGAAACTACTGCGCTTTTTAAAGTCAATCAATGGGTTGTAAATGGTCAAAAGATTTTTATAACCAACTCGGCATCAGAGTTGTCAAAGGGAGTAACCCTACTGGCCAACACGAGCGATGCGGAG
>CALGIR010000276.1 GCA_937915475.1 uncultured Bacteroidales bacterium | reverse complement strand
CTTCCGATCTGGGTGTACCCAACCCAACCCGTTAGCCTACCAGATTTCCGATGAGCAAGAAACTCAACCCCATAGGACCATCCCACTCCGCTAGTTATATTATCCTCCCATTTTACCTCACTGGCATTTTCTGGATCATCAATCATCAGAAAACTAGCCCCCTCCCGATAGGTTATCACATTTTTTGACTCTTTGTAGTATCCCTCAAGCGACAATGTGGTAGATAGATCAGTGATATCCTTAGCCAACCCAAACGCCGCTTGCCAGTTTTTCTGAGCTGGCGCATCGGTTGTGGCAGGTACCCATAAATCCGTTGGTAAGCCAATGCCAGTACTGGACAACAGGTGTATATACTGATTCATTTGTGCGTAAGATGCTTTTAACGACATGGTATTACTGAGGTAATAGCTCCCAGAGATTCGCGGCTCAAGACTAAGGTTTGAATCATCTTTATAGAGATGATGAGATAGCCTAAGACCAGTATTCACAATCCCTCGGTCGCTTATTTTGGACTCACCCTCAACGTAAACACCCGACTCGGCAGTGTTAATTGTTTGAACCTCGCTCATGTACTCATCAATATAATCGTCCTTAACCACAACCGCACTGGGGTTAAAGCTGTGCCAAACAGAACTTACACCATACCTAACGGTAAGCATTGAGAGCGGTTGCCACGAAAAATCGTACTTAAAGCCAAAGTCACGAATTCCCGAACGGTACGACAGCTCAAAACTATCCCCTTCGTACTTTTCAAACTCATAAATCTTAAACCTGTAGTTGCTAAAAATCAGCGATAGGTTTGAGAATATATTATGGTTTAAAACGCTATTCCACCTTATCGTTGCGGTGGCGTTATCCCAAAACAGGCCAGCTTCAAAAATATCCTTACCATCTTTTTCACGTCCAGAAAATTTGTCCTTCCCAAAGTACCCACTAAGGTAAACCCTGTTCTTGCTATTTATCTCCCAATTTGCCTTGGCGGTTAAATCGTAAAAAAAGAGGCCAAGTTTAAAATCGCTAGGCATAAATGGCCTGGCCAAGATATCGTAGTATGTTCGACGACCCGAAACCAGAAAAGAGGATTTTCCCTTTACAATTGGGCCCTCGAGCACCAAACGCGAAGAAAGAATCCCAATACCAGCCTCGCCCGATATCTTCTCCTTGTTCCCATCCTTCATAACAATCTCAAGCACCGACGAGAGTCGCCCCCCATACCTGGCAGGGAAACCACCCTTTGTGAGCTCTAAACTCTTAATGGCATCGCCATTGAAAAGGGAGAAGAAACCAAACAAATGGTATGCATTGTAAACCGTGGCGTCGTCGAGAATAATCAGGTTCTGATCGGGTCCTCCGCCTCGGACGTAAAACCCGCTAGTACCCTCGCTGCCCTTTTGCACACCCGGCATTAGCTGAATTACCTTAAGGACATCCTTCTCGCCAAGCAGAGCGGGAATTGACTTTATCTGCTTTAGAGGTATCTCCATTACGCTCATCTGTGAACTTCGGCTTGATTGCTTCGGCATGTCCGCTCTAACCTCAATTTCTTCCAGTTCAATACTCGGATCGAGTTCTACATTTAGCTCAATATTTTTATCTAGCAAAACCTGAAAACTACGAACCTGATAGCCAACAAACGAAAAGATAATTTCCTGCTCCGCTGCTGGGAGTGTTAATGAGTAAAACCCATAGCTGTTTGATACTGTCCCAATTGTTGTTCCTGGCACGTAGATGTTCACCCCTGGCATTGACTCGCGACTCCCTTTCTCGTAAACGAAACCGCTAACCGTAAATCGGGATTGGGACTTTAAGGTATTAGAAAAAGATGCCACAAGTAGAATAATCAGCAGATACTGCCTAGGCAAATAAAATCGTGTTTTCATAGGTTAATTAGGTAGGTGTTAGGGATATTGTAAATGTAAATATAACTTACATTTGCTATTATTATTATCATACAAAAGAATATTCGACAAATTATTTGTGTTGCTCAGGCAGAAGGGCATCATTTTATTTTGAAAAAAGGGATTTTAACAAAAAGCATGCAAATTTTGTTAACTTACGTACCTTTACAAAACAATAATACCCTATAAAAATATAATGGAGTCCTCTATTAAATTCACACCCGAGAGTTGGGAGCATTTTGTTACGCAGAATGATGCAGTACTGCTATACCTGTACAATACGGGTTGCGATATCTGCAATACGCTTCGCCCAAAAGTGAAAGCCTTAGTTGAGCAGAAATTCCCAAAAATCAAGCTGGTTATTATTAACGCTACCGACAACTTGGAGTTTGCAGCACAAATCCGGATGCTAAGCGTACCTGGTATTATTCTTTATATGGAAGGGAAAGAGATGTTCCGTGCAAATGGGTTAATTGCACTATCGGACTTTGAACTGAAGATTAGGCGGCCCTACGAAATGATGTTTGAGTAAAACCTAATGCGTTAAGGCCATAAAAAAACCTCTCGCAATGAGAGGTTTTTTTATGGCAAATTATTAAACTAGAATTTATAGATAAACCCAATTGAAGAGTTAAGCAAGTATCCTTGGATGGTGTATCCGCTGTTAGCCCTAAAGCCAACATTTGTATAATCGTTACTATAGGTAACAAACGAGAAGATTGAAGGCATTATCAGGGTTGCGCCCCATTTCTCATTTAACGCATAGGATAACCCGGGAAGAATATTTATTCCAACTGAGTTGTAGCCATCCTTCGATGTACCATTAGAGAATTTTCCGCTATGGAAATTTAAAGGTAATTCGGCTTGAGCAAAAATGGTGAACTTTTCGAGTTTAATTGCAGAGTACCTTACAAATGGCATTATGGAAAACGTATTGTTTACATCCTTATTATCTGCACCCTCAACTTTTGTTGAACTGGTTGAAAAACCAATAGCCCCACCAACTGAAAAGTTGCTGTTAACAACGTACCCAAACTGAGGCACGAGGGAAAAGCCAGAGGCTTTATCACCATCATCATTAGTGTTGGAGAACTGGAGAGAGCCCCCAACCCACATTTTTGTACCTTGGCCTACAGCCATAACTGACAATGCGACTAATAGTATCGCAATTAATGGTAGTTTTTTCATCTTTTAAAATTTAATTAGTTAGTTATTAAATGCATGTTCCTTCATTATTTTATCAGTCTTTAATAAAAGAGATGCCCCTCTTTAAGGTCAGTCAAATACAATAATAAACTTGTGCATGCCAAATAATGCCATAAAAAACCACTAAACAGTGAATGTGATGTACTAGGAACAAGAGTATAGTTACATTAGTTCAATTCCACCTCGAAAACTTTAGGCCAATTCTTCCCGGTTACAAACAATCTGTTCCCTTTACTGTCCCATGCTATTCCGTTAAACACATCAATATTTTTATGCCTATCTTTCTCACTTAAAAGTTCAGAAAAGTCGACTACTGCATCAACCCTGCCACTAGTGGGATCAATTACTACTATTTTGTTGCTTAAATAAATATTCGCATAAATTTTACCCTTTATCAATTCTAGCTCATTGAGCTGGTTTACCGGGCCCAAATTATCGAATACCTCAACACGCTTAATCTCGGTAAACGATTTGGGCTCGAGAAAATACAAAACATTTGAACCATCGCTCATTACAAGCATATTATCCATGGTGGTTAACCCCCACCCTTGGGTGGGATAATCAAAAACTCTGATTAAATCGAAAGTTTCGGGATTGTACACAAAGCCTTTGCGCGAGGTCCAGGTAATTTGATAAATCTCGCCATCGTAAAAGGTTGTTCCCTCACCAAAGTATTTCGTATCGAGGTTTACGCTTTGCAATACCTTTCCTGTCTTAACATCAACTCTTCTAAGGCTCGATAATCCTCTTTGACCTGTGCTCTCAATAAAGTATCCATTGTGATAAAAAAGTCCCTGAGTGTATGCTTCAATATCGTGAGGATATGTATTAACAACCCTATACGACAAATTTAAAGGTTCTATATTGCTCTTTAGCTTTACCCCAACCGATGCGGTTTGCCGTTGTCCATTATGCCAAGCAGTTATTCTAAACTGTTTTGTACCTAACGAAAATGACTGCGTACCTATACTATACTCAAGGCTTTCTAATACATCAACACGCTCGTTGTCTACATAAAGCACTAAAGAGTCAGGGCTTATTGAGTCGCTTTTTAGCTTTATGCTAATTTGAATATCATCTCCCAAATCAAAAATTTGTCCGTTGGTTGGCTTAGTAATACCGATTAACTGCAGACTTACGTCTTGCTTAGATGCTCTCTGTTTTTCTGGCGATTTGCCATTGTCACAAGCCAGCATAGAGAATAGTATTAGGCCTGAGAGAAAAAATAAAACCTTGCTCATTTTAATGATTTAATTACTTATTGAATACCCGTTTCCAAAAAGGTTTACGCTTTAAACCCGATATAACTTTTTGCTCTTTTATCCTATTTTTATCCTCGGGAAAAAAATCTTGCCAAACGTTGCTCCAACCCACAAAACCACCAATATTTCTATCATCGATAAAAACATCGGCCTCAATTTTTCTCGATACTTCAGCATCGAATTGCTCCTCGGGGTAATTGGCATTAACGGCATAAAACTCTACTCCATTTGCACGGCAGAACTCAATAGCCTCATCGAGTTCCTTTCCATTACGGACTGTCCACAGAATTAGCAACATCCCCTTTTGCTGCATTGCCTTTAAGGTTTCAAAGGCAAATAGCATTGGTTTACCAATATCTGGGAACTTGTTCTCGACAACGGTTCCGTCAAAATCAACTGCAACTTTAAGCATAACATAACCTTATAATATACAAATATAGCAATTTGAGGTTATTAGAATACTGACATTGGGGTAAAGAAAATCTAAGATTATATAAAGACCAACTTTTGAATATAGCCTTAAAGACATCCCATTGACAAATATCACCTTTTTTAGAACTTGATAAACCTAAAAGGGGGCTTAATTCTTTTATATTTGTGAAGTATAGTACATAACTATAATCATTTTTAGTATGAATATTTTTCGGATAGATAAAGAGGGGGATACACCAGAGGTTTTAATCGAACGGAATTCTGGCACAATTAGCTTTACAGGTAAACTATTGCCCGAAGACTCTATTGCGTTTTTTGCCCCCATCGAGAAGCAATTAAAGGAATATATGTCTCAACCCAATCAAATAACCACAGTTAACCTGCGGCTTGAATACATGAACTCCTCCTCGCAGAAAAGAGTGCTTGGCCTACTTGCCACCCTTCAAAGCCTAACTAACCATGGACTAGAAGTTTATATTAACTGGCATTACCCCGAGGATGACGAGGATTTACTGGACGAAGGGAGAGATCTATCACAAATGCTTGAAAAACCATTAAACATAATTCCTTATTAACCAAAAGACTCAAACCATACCTCCATGCTAAACAAGGCCTTACAAAAAACAATAATTATAATTTTAGTGTTTTGCTCTAATGCACTACAGGCTCAATTTCAGGGCGAACTTCCCGAGGCATTGAAGACAGAGATTGAAGGACAAATTATAAAAGCCAATGAGTTTGAAAATTCTAAAGATTACAATCAGGCAGCTTTCCATCTAAATAAAGTTGCTACCATCTACTGGGTTAACGGATTTCCCAATAAGGCCATACAACTGTTTAAGAAAACCATAGCACTAAACGAAAAGATTGGTAACAAAAATGCCATAAGAATGCTCAATAGCAATATTGCTATGATCTATACTGATGAGGAGAATTACTCAAAGGCTCTTGAGTACTTCAATAAATCGTTAAGTATTGCACGGCAAATGAACCGAAAACCCGATATTGCAACATCACTGCTAAACATTGCCAATGTACAATCGGAGATAAAGGAGTATGCCAATGCAGCAAAAACCTTAGAGGAGGCAAATACACTGGCCCGCGAGCTAAACGATGAAAAAATGCTCCGCAACTGTTACTCGTTACTTGCTGATGTTTACGAAAAGATAGGCAATTCCGATAAATCGACCGAATACTTTGCACTATACACTACCATAACTAGGAAAATACAGCGTGAAGAGATGCGCAAGCACGACAGCAAAGCACGCAAAATTATTGAGGATGCCAAGAGCAAGGTTACAGAAATTGAGCATGCAAAGGAGCAAACCGAAAAGGAACTGCTCGATAAGCAGCAAGCCCTAAAAGATACCGAAGAAAGTCTGGAACAAATTGAGCAGGTATCGAAAGATCGCCAAATGCAAATTGACTTGCTTAACAAGGAGAAAGAACTAAAAGATGCTATAATAAAAAACCAAAAATTAGTACGAAACGTTTTCCTGTTCATCATCTTTGTTGTGCTGGCCTTTGCACTACTCTTCTTCTACAACCTGAAAATAAAGAAAAAAGCCAACCAAAAGTTAAAAAAGCAGAATATTGAAATTGCCAAGCAGAGCCAGCTAATTGAGCAGGTTAACCAAGATCTAGAAAAGGCTTTCAATAAGATTGAAAAACAAAATCGCGATATTACCAGCAGTATAAACTACGCTCAACGCATACAAGAGGCAATGTTGCCTTCGGAAGAAAACCTTTCACCCCTTAAAAACGATTCATTCATAATATTTAAGCCTCGCAACATTGTTAGTGGCGATTTTTACTGGTTTACTGGATACGGATCTCCGGAAGCACTCAATGAAGAAAAAAACAAAACCTTTATCAAACTACACAACCTGCCTAAGGACGAGAAAGGGTTTCTTATCTCGGCTGTTGATTGCACAGGACATGGGATACCTGGCGCATTTATGAGTATGATTGGCTTTAACCTGCTCGAATCTATTATCCGTAGTGGGATAGTTATGCCTAATGGAATACTTAAACATTTACATAATGCGGTTAGATACCTGCTTAAGCAAAATACAACCGATAATAGGGATGGCATGGACATGGCCATTTGCAGCATTATTGATAACGGTAAAAAGTTGCTTTATGCTGGAGCAAAAAATCCGTTAATTTATATATCAAATGGAGAATTGAACTACATTAGAGGCGATTCTCTTCCAGTTGGGGGAATGCAGAAAGAGGATCAGAGAGAATTTACATTGCACACAATTAACGTAGACAGCCCAACATCATTCTATATCTTCTCCGATGGAATTACTGATCAGTTTGGAGGGCCGAATGGGCAAAAGTTTGGCACAAGAAGGTTTAAAGAACTCCTACTGGAAATACATAAACTACCCATGGTAGAGCAAAAAGCAAAACTTGAGCAACGATTGGGTGAATGGATGAAAAGTTACCAGAAGCAAATTGACGATATAATTGTTATAGGCTTTAAAATTGACAGCACAAAATTTGAACTGTAAAACATTTCAACTATATTTAAAGTACCATACAATATCCTTAGTGTAGCATAATCCGCATATAAAACACAAACAATGAGAATTGTTAAACTTACCCTACTATTCACAGTTATTCTGCAACTTCATCTTTTAGGGCAGGAGCAATTAAAGCATGAAGCAAAACTTTTTACCGATAGCACCGGTCAGGTGTTTACTAGGGTTGATGCACCAGCGTACATCTTTATTTCGCCAGACGATTCAACAGAAAGACTTATGCTTGTCCCAAGTAACGATAAATTAGCAAATCCTATGGAATGGGACGGTCACGGCTCCCACTATATTGTATACAAAAATTTGAAGCAAAAAACGAATATTCGCTTTAGAGTACTTGCCGATGGGATACCACCTAAAAGCGAACCATTATTTACAAAGGGGCTACTTTTCAGCTACAACAACACCTACTTCTCTGAGATTGGTTCTGAGGTAGTTATTACTGCAACCGATGATATGACTGGAGTTGAAAACTCTTACGTCTCAATGGATGGAAATCCGTTTCAGGAAGTTAGTACCCCCATAGTTTTTAGCTACGAAGGTGAATTTGAGGTCAAGGCCTACTCTGTTGATAACGTAGGCAATGCTGAAACGGTTAAGGATTATAGAATTATAACCTCCAGTAGCGCATCCATTCACCTTAATAGCATATACTTTGAACTGGGCAGCACCACACTTATTCCCGAGGCAGTTAACGAATTAAGTAAGTTGGCTAGCCTTTTACAAATCTATAAGGATATACACCTTGAGATTAGAGCGCACACTGATAGCAGAGGAAAGGCCAATTTTAACCTAACCCTTTCCGATGGAAGGGCTCAATCGGTTGTTAAATTCTTAAAATCAAAAGGGATTGAAGAAGACAGGCTGACGGCAAAAGGCTATGGCGAAACCCTGCTGATTAACGAATGTTCCGATGGAGTAGCCTGTTCCGAGGAAAAACACAAAGCAAACCGAAGGGTCGAACTTATTGTAAAAAAGAGTCTCCCCTAACAAAATAACACACTAGTAAGGAATGAAATATTTCATACAATCACTAATGCTTACTTTTGCGCTAACAATGGTATCGGCATTTTCCATTGCGCAAAAAACTGATACATTTCATACCGATTCTATCGGTCACCTATTTGTAAACCCCAAAATGCCCATACACATCTACCTTTCAACATCACCTGATGGAAAAGATGCAGTTAGGCTTAAAAGCCAACAACCCGAAGGAGAGCCTTTATACTGGAACGGACACGGCCCTCAATACCTTACACACCTAAACCTTTACCTTGGCCGTAAAATAAGATTCGACTTGTTTGCTGATGGTCTCCCACCCAAAACTTCGCCTAATTTTGATGTAAAGCAAGGATACCAAAAGGGTAACACAATATACGTCTCTGGAACTGCTACAATTGAACTCACGTCGACTGACACCCATTCTGGTGTTGACAAATTAATGTACTCTGTTAATGGTAAAGAGTTTGCACAATATGTTCAACCCATAGTTTTTGATAGCGAGGGGCAATACATACTAAAGTTTTACGCCATAGACAATGTTGGTAATAAAGAGGATGAGGGCCAAAGAACAATTCTTGTTGATACAACCCCACCAGTAACTGATCTGAATTATATTGGTCCTGAGCACAATAACGTTGTTGCATCGGCAACAAAATTTGAACTAACTGCTGCTGACTTAAATGGCGTAAAAGGAACATATTACTCTATAGATGATGGTATGCAAAAACAATACAAGGCTCCAATTGCCTTGAGCAACCTCTCCGAAGGAGACCATTCCATAATTTGGTACTCTGTTGATATGGTAGGCAACACTGAAGAAAATGAGCAGTTAAACTTCTTTATGGATAAAACACCCCCAATGGTTTTTGAGGAGCTAGTTGGAAACACCTACATGGTGGCAGGTAAAGAATACTCGTCGGGGCGAACCCAGCTGCGCATTGTTGCTGTTGATAATAAGGCTGGTGTTAAGGAGATTCACTACTCAATAAATGACCAACCCTTTAAACTATACGAAAAACCAGTTTACCTTTCGGAGATTAGCGGTGCGGCTACAGTGAAATCTTTTGCTATTGACAATGTTGGTAACAAAGGAGTTAGTGACACAGAGGGGCAGCAATTCTCAATGCCCAAAGTTGATATTACAGGGCCAAACATAAAGTATACGCTAAAGGGACCTAGACTAACGCTAAGGGATAGTTTATGGCTAAGCCCAAAAACAAAAATAGGTATAACAGCAACCGATGATGGTTCGGGTTTAAACCGAATTGAGTATAAAATTAATGAGAATGCTCCTGGAGAATATACCGATGAATTCTGCATTGACCAATCGGGTGCATATACAATTGTCTCAACAGCATGGGATAATGTGGAAAACCTCAATATCAGCAATCTCGAGTTGCATATCGATGCTGATGCGCCAGAGTTGTTGTACAACTTCTCAGTAAAACCCCATAGATATATTAATGAGGGCGAAGAACGGGTTGCTGTTTATAGTAACGGAGTTCTAGTTTACCTTGCAGCCACCGACGATATTGTTGGCATTGATAGAATAATGGTTTCCGTTAACGATTCACGAGAAAAGGCATACACCCAACCGCTAAGCGGTTTTAAGGCAAACCAAACGCACACCCTAAAGTTAAGGGCAATTGATAGACTTGGGAACGAAAAGGAGATAACCATTAAATTTAGAGTTGAATAGTGGTTATTAATTTAATGCCTATCTACTTCAGAATTCCTCGTAGTATGAATTCTCTCTACCTAAACACCGCAACGGCTCTGCTATAAATTCCCTGCACATAGGCAATGGCCAGTCCGAAATTGGTAACTGGAATGCCTGTTTCAATGGCTGGCAAAAGCCTTGAATGCAATTGTTTTCGGGTTATCATGCAGCCTCCACATTGAATCACCAAGGCATAATCGGTCATGGGGCGTTGTAGTTTATCGAGGCCAGCCACAAAATCAAACTCTAGCACTTTGCCCGTAAATTTGCGAATCCAACTCGGAATTTTCACACGTCCAATATCATCACACGATACGTGGTGCGTGCAGCTCTCCAGTATCAAGACTCTGTCCCCATCCTTTAACTCCCCTATTTTAGGTGTTCCTTTTATGTAGCTGTCAAAATCGCCCTTAAATCGAGCCAGAAGAATGCTAAAACTTGTTAGTGGCACATCGGCGGGAATTAAAGAATCTGCCAACGAAAAGATTTGACTATCTGTTACTGCAATTGCTGGTTTGATACCGGTTTTACGCAAAAAGTCTCCCACCTCATTCTCCTTTAATACTATAGCCACAGCATCATTATCAAGGGCATCGCGAATGGCCTGAACCTGCGGAAGAATTAACCGTCCTGCTGGTGCTTCATTATCTATAGGTGTAATGAACAATACAATATCACCTTTGCCAATAATTCCGCCCAAAAGCTTTGGCGTTTGCCAAGATGAATCGGGAATAGTAAGCTTAATAGTGTCCACCAATTGCTTAAGTCCAACCTTTGTAACCATGCTCATCTCAATAATACTAGGCTTTTGGGGTAGTGCTTGTAAAGATATTTTCGCCTTTTTGCTTAGCTGTACCAAATCGCTTTTATTATGAACAATAATATATGGAACGCTATGCCTACTAAACTGATTGACCAACTGCTCCTCAAAATCGCCCCAAAGGCTATTGGTAATAACCAATATGGCTAAATTGATATGGCTTATGGTCTCAACCGTTTTCTCTATTCGCTTGGCTCCCAAATCTCCAGTATCGTCAATCCCCGCAGTATCAATTATAATAACTGGCCCAAAGCCGAGTATCTCCAGCGATTTTTTTACAGGGTCGGTAGTAGTGCCGGGATGCTCCGAAACAATGGCCACAGACTGACCCGTAAGCATGTTGACAAGCGAACTCTTACCGTTATTTCGTCTTCCGTATATGCCTATATGTGGTTTTGATTCTCTTCCTAAACTCATTGCTACAATTTTACCTACAAAGGTAAAAGATTTAGCGGACTGAATATTATCACTAAGACTTATTTAGTTTAAAGATTAATTGGTACTATATTGCTTGCAAAGATATATTTTTGCTATTTTAGTTCGCCGAATTGCTTATAGTTAGGGAGCATACAAATGCTCAGCAATCGTTAAAACTTAAAACAAACCAAACGTTAACCATAAATGATTGGTCAATAGATGAAAACCTTCTTTTATGCCATAGTACAAATTGTTACAAACACAATAACTACCTTCCGTAATTCGAAGTTGGCTCAAGCTCTATTAATTATTGTACTCATTAAAATCTTTATCTTTTACGGCTTGCTTAAAGGTTTTATATACCCTCGTTACCTAAAGCCTAAATGGGACAGCAAAGAACATCGCAGCAACGATGTGATGAAAGACCTACTAAATAAACCTAAAACTTATACATATGATGGAATCTATTGATATGACGCTTGTGGACTGGTCGAGGCTTCAGTTTGCCATGACCGCAATAATTCACTGGCTGTTTATTCCGATTACTGTTGGGATAACCTATATCATTGCCATTGCCCAAACCCTACATGTTAAAACTGGCGATGCGCATTGGGAGAAAGTAGCCAAATTTTGGGCAAAACTCTTTGCAATAAATTTTGCCATTGGAGTAGGAACTGGCATTGTGCTTGGCCTAGAGTTTGGAACAAACTGGAGTAACTACTCATGGATATCGGGCGATATTTTTGGTGCTCCCCTTGCCGCCGAGGGCATTATGGCTTTCTTCTTGGAATCAACCTTTATTGCTGTGATGTTTTTTGGATGGGGCAAGATTGGCAAAAAGACTCATCTAGTTTCAACCTATCTAGTTGCCTTTGGGGCAAGCTTATCGGCACTGTGGATTTTGGTTGCCAACGCTTGGATGAACAACCCTGTAGGAATGGTATTTAATCCAAATACTGCTCGTCACGAGATGGTCGATTTTTGGAGCATACTTCTATCCCCAAATGCGATTAATAAGTTTTTACACACCATTGGTTCGTGCTTTGTTATATCAGCATTCTTTGTTATTGCGGTTAGCGGTTGGTATCTGCTTAAGAAACGAAATATCCTATTGGCAAAGCGTAGCATTGTAATTGCTGGTGTTTTTGGCTTGCTCTCAAGCCTGTTTGTTGTACTAACAGGTGATGGCTCGGCATACAACGTAGCCCAGCAGCAGCCTGCAAAACTTGCCGCCATGGAAGGACTTTACGATGGTACCGAAGGTGCAGGTCTTGTTGCCTTTGGCATACTAAATCCTGGCAAAAAAGTTGGCGATGATATAGACGATTTTATCATCAAAATTGAAATTCCTAAACTGCTATCACTGCTCGGATACAGAAGTCTTGATGCTTTTGTCCCTGGCGCAAACGATTTGGTGTTTGGCAACGAGAAGTACAATATCATGTCGGCCTCCGAAAAGATGGAGAAAGGCAAGGTTGCGCTTAATGCCCTTGCGGCATACAAAGAGGCGCATACCCAAGGAGATATAGAACAAATGGAGCACTCGCTGTCTGAATTTGAGGAGAATTACTACTACATGGGATATGGGTATCTGCATAACCCCGAGAGTATTCTACCGAATATCCCCTTCATTTTTTACAGTTTTCATGTTATGGTAATACTAGGCTTTGCCTTTATTGCCATAGTTGGGCTAATACTTTACCTAACCGTTAAGAATAAGCTTGAACAGCATAAATGGCTGATATGGATAGGCATTTGGAGTTTCCCATTGGCCGTTGTAGCCTCGATGGCTGGATGGATAGTTGCCGAGGTTGGCCGCCAGCCATGGACAATTCAGGGATTTCTACCCACAATGGTATCAACCTCAAATATAAGTTCCAATGCGGTTATACTAACTTTCTGGATGTTCTTAATACTACTTATGACCCTTGTGGTTGCCGAGGTGAGAATTATGCGCCTTGCCATTCGTAAAGGGCCTGACAATAAAGTTGACAAAAAAAAGGAAGGAGATTCACATGATTAGCGCTTTATCGCATCTACAGTTACAGCATTATTGGTGGTTCATTATGTCGGTAGTGGGCTCAGGATTGGTATTTCTCCTATTTGTTCAGGGAGGGCAAACACTAATTGATGTGTTAGGCAAAACCAAGGATGAAAAGAATATGATAATCAACTCCATTGGCCGCAAGTGGGAATTTACATTTACCACCTTGGTTGTATTTGCCGCTGGCATGTTTGCATCGTTCCCCCTCTTCTACTCCACCTCGTTTGGTGGTGCCTACTACGCATGGATGATTTTTTTGTTTTGCTTTATTATCCAATCGGTTTCGTTTGAGTTTAGACGAAAAAAAGGCAACCTTTTGGGTGAGAGAACATACGAGTGGTTTCTATATATTAATGGCTTCCTGGGCGCCTTTCTACTTGGAGCCATTGTTGCAACTTTCTTTACTGGCAGCGACTTTATCCGCAACGAGTATAACCTATCCACCTGGCAAACTGAACTGTATGGCCTTGAGATACTATTCAACTTCACCAATATATCGCTGGGTTTGGCGGTGCTTTTCCTTGCCCGTACTTTAGGTGCAATGTACATTATCAACAACGTTGATTACACTCCAATACGTGAGCGAGGTGTAAAACAGGTTGGCCTAAATGCAGCTATTTTTCTGGTTTTCTTCCTATATTTTATGGTGAGAATTTTGCTAAAGGATGGTTTTGCTTACGACCCCACCACAAAGGAAGTTTTTATGGAACCGTTTAAATACTTTAATAATTACATGGAAATGCCCATAGCACTTATCCTTTTTATAGTTGGAGTTGGACTGGTTCTGTACGGAATTGGAATAACCTGGTTTAAAAAGAGTATAAAGGGAATTTGGTTTGCTGGCCCAGGAACATTTGCCACTGTGCTCTCGCTATTCTGGGTTCTTGGTTTTAACCATACCAGTTTCTACCCATCCTTCGATTTGCAGAGTTCGCTAACCATCGAGAATGCCTCATCGAGCCATTATACGCTAACGGCCATGACCTATATTTCGTTTCTAGTACCTGTTGTAATTGGGTATATCATCTATGCATGGCGATTGATAGATAGGAAAAAGGTTACCATTGACGATGTGAAGGAGGGTAGTGAGCATCATGTTTATTAGTGGCTGCGATTCGGTGGCTTCGAGAGCCTCAGCCACCGGACACTCGTGAGGCTCAGGGGTACATTAATAAACTCAGTTACCCAAACAAAAAGAATTAGTAATTAAAACAAGGATATCATGAAACACATTGCATCAATAATTTGGCTTATTAGCTGGCCTGTGCTTATCTATGCTACATATTGGGTAAGCCTAATTGCACTAAAAATGCTAGATAAGGAGTTAAAGGAGGGCGAAAATCAGGAGTAATAGCAACTATTATTTTTGAATTTGGTACTGCTCGAAAACAAAAAATACCCTGCAAACAAAATTTATGCATTGTGTGCAGGGTATTTTCAATGTTCAATCAGCTAAAGTTAAATAAGGAAAGTCTAATGACAAATGAAGAGACGCAAAATGGTAATACTGTAATTGGTCCTAGTAGAATCTCGCACACCATGGTTATGGTTTATTCATTGTTTATTGGTGTCCAGTTATTTAAATCGTAAACCCAATCCTTTATTTCAAAAGCATGCTTTAGTTCGTATTTGGTACGAGTTTTTAGATCTTGATGCCAAGTGGTGTAAAAGGTTTGAATGGTTCTTGAAACCGAATCCGTTTTGGTGGGATCGTTCTCGCCAAAGGCAATTGCGCTAACATCAGCATTACTCATTAACCTCCAATCTAGTTTCATAGGCGAGCTGCTATGGTATTCCTTAACCATAAGCAGCGGGTTGAGGTGAAGAAATCGCTCCAGCGAAATCTTATCCTCATCGGTCCAAACAATGGGTGCGGTTGTATCATATTCGCCATTAAAGTGCCACCAGCTAGGCCCATGGTCAGAAACAAGTATAATCTTAGTGTTATCGTAAACGTCATTCTCTTTCATCCATCGAATCCAGTTGGCAAAGGAATGAGTAAATGCCAGCTGGCACTCGTAAGGGGTAACCCCACGAATAAAATTATTTTGCTGATCGATCAAATTCCATGGATCATGGGTATAGAGCGAATGGATATAGATAAAATTAGGCTCGTTACTGCCTGTATCGGAAATTAAAGGCAAAGCCCTTACAAAATTATACTCGTTAAGCTCGCTTAAATTCAGATTCGATTTTTCTTTCATTATCCACTTGGTATTATTGTAAACCCGTGGTTTTAAGAAAAGAGGCACGCTCGAAAAAACAGCATTCTCCCAAAGTCGCGTGTACCAAATCTCCTCCGACTCTTCCAAATTCAACTTTTCTGCCCATGCATCATGCCACCGGGGCAAATAAGTATCAAACTTACCATGGTCGATTGTTGAGTAGCGCATAATTGTTGATGTAAGGTAGTAACCCCGCTCCTTAATCCTGGCGTAGAACTCTTCGGTTGCATCGCTAACCTTTTGAGTTATGGTTCTAGTCTCATCCTTATTCAGATTGGCAATGGAATACTTATTACCACACATCATCGATGGAACGGAAGCGTAGGTATAGTTACCCATTGACATGATATTGGGATAGTAGGTAAAACCCGAAAAATCATCTTTTAATGAAGGGTCTTCTTCAACAAAATCGTGCATGTACCAGCCCTGAGCCGCATCAATAACAAAAAGAACCAGATTTTGCTCGGTCTGCGAAAATGCAATACTTGGATTGCCCTCATCTTTCGCCTTAGCGTCTATTTCCTTAGAGAAAAAATCGCCAGTCTTATATGCCAAATAGGTACTTTGCGCAATAACTAAAACGTTAACAAGGATCAACGCTTGCACAATACGCTTTGCTTTAACCTTACGATATAGCCAAACCGTAAAGAAGTAAACACCCAAAAGTAAGGCGGCTTCCAGTAAATAAAACAGATCGCCCTTTGCCAGATTTCTTTCATCCGAAAAATGGTTAACGTTTAGCACCCCAACATCGTTAGGAATTATTGCGCTATACAGCAGGAATACAACGGCAACAATAAGAAGAGATTTTATGGCAACGGGCTTACCCTTGCTGGGCAGAATAAAGTAAACCATAAGTAAAATTCCCAAAAGAATAGTAAAGGGAAGATAATTATTTGTCAAAAAACCAATTGCCGGAAAATCAAAGTTTGATGGATAGGATGAGTATACAATCATGGGGTTCCAGAAGAACACAACGCCCAAAATATATAAAGCCGACAATAGGTATATCAACCACCCAGCCCTTGGTAAGTAGCCTTTGGGCTTATAGCCATCTTTTAAGTAAAAGATGAATGAGAGCAAAACGATTACCAGGCTCAGTGAAACAAAGCTTAACCACGAAGCATCGTGAACCGCAACATTTAGATTTAGAAAAGAGAATGAAAGGGGATCGCCCTTTCCCAATGCAAATAGCGTAAGAATCTGCATCAGAATTACCGCTGCCGCAAAGAATAACAGAGAGCCACTCAGCCATCTGTTTACCCTGTCGCTTAATCGAAGTAAACTAGCTACGCTTATCACCTCAAGGGGAACTACTAAAACCAGCGATAGCATCAAAAGGCTTGTACTTACACCCGTAAAGTAATACCTGGCGGCAAAATAAAAGTAAAAAGCCAGGAACAACGCAACGCCATAAGCCTTTGCATTTCTGCATCTCATAAAAGCCTTAAAACTAATCGTTTGCTTAGTTAAAGCCATTGCCACAACCGACAAAGTTCCTAAAATCAAGCTGACTAAAAACGAAAGTACAACTCGTAGATAGATGCCATCAAAACTATGCTTAAATGCCCAATTAATTTGAGCCGCCAGAAGCACCCCAAAAAGTACTATGGACACGATTACCCCTTTGCGTAGGTATAGCTTTGTCCTCAGCAAGAAGCTTTTCAGCTCAACCTTTTGAGACCAATTACTAAATCTTTTCGCAGCATCGCCAAACACCTCGGGGTTAGTAACAAAAAGCCTAAAGAAGCTGAACACGTTGTTCATGGTCCAGTACAGCACAAGCCCCGATGGCAGGTTAAACAGCAGCACCAAAAACACACCTGCAATAGCAAACATCTGGTACCTCTCCTGCTTACCGCTGTTTACTGTATATAAATAGGCTGTAATTACATTTACCAGCGTCATTAGGATAGGTAGGATATTAACAGGTCCCAAAAGCCCATCGGGTGCGCTTAAATCGTTAATAAAAAGGAAACCTGCCCCAGAGAGGGCTTCATAATCCTTTAGCAGCTGGTAGGCCGCAATAAAAAAGGGAATTTGTACTAAGAGGCTAAGTATGGGGATTAGAGCCTTTAGCGGGCTGTAGCCATGCTGCCGGTTTAGCGTTTTAAGGTAGTAGTAGCGCTCCTGCCCCTTATAGCACCGCTTTATCTCATCGGCAACGGGCTTCATCCTTCGCTTTATGGCATCGTTACGCTTCTTGCTTTTTTCAATAAGCATGAAGATTGGCAGCAACCCCAACGAGATTATAAAGCTAAGTAAAACGATAGATACACCATAGCTGCCTGTTAGCTCATACCCAAAGTGGAATACCTCCCTGAGGATAAATATAAACGGCACTAATAAGTAGTCGAAAAAACTCATAGTTTAATAATTATGTAAAGCATCAATCGGAAACAATAGTACCCTTGTGCTTATCCCAAACCATTGTCCAGTTATTGGCATCGAAGATACTCTTTCGCACCATGTACTTATGCTCTAAAGAGAACGCATTACTGCTAGGCATATCCTTTGTCCACCAAGACACAAAAGCAGGTAATATTCTATCGGAATCCTGGGGGAAATCGTTGCTAATCGTATCGCATAAAGCCATTTCAATGGCATCTGCATTGCTCATAAACTGCCAATCCTCCCTTAATGAACCCTGCGAACCAAAATCTTTCACCAAAAGCATCGGGTTTAAATCAAGCATATAGTTTAATGGTAGGGTATTCTCGCCATAGTTTCTAAAAGGAATATCGATCTCAATTTCCTTATCAAACCTGCGCCAATGGGTCCCATGATCAGAAACAACCACAATACGCGTATTATCGTAAACGCCATTTTGCTTCATCCAGTCGAACCAGGCAATTAGTTGGTCAATTGTCCAAACCCCATTTTCATACGGCGACACATCACGATTAAGAGTTCCATCGTCGTTCACAGTGTTCCAAGGAAAATGCGTAACCATTGAGTAGAGCAGAATAAAATTCCCCTTCTCTTCTTTTGCTGTAGATATATATGGTAACAACCTTAAAAACTGATGCTTATGGCTTGTACTTACGCTTTTCGATTTTTTGCCACTACTCCCAAACAACCATTTTCCCTCGTTGTACACTGCGGATTTTAGAGCAAGAGGAACGCTGAAAAACAGCGCATTACACTGCAATAGATCAATATCATTATCCTTAATACTGCTAATCCCTATTTTAGGAAGATATGCGTCCCAATCATGGTGCCATTCGGGTAAAAAGTTATGATAGCAGCTGTCGGGCAAACTAGTATATGTTAAATGATTACTCGAGAAATTCAACCCAAAATCATTAACCCTACGAATTAAATCAATTTTAATATTCGACAGCTTTTCGCTTACCGTTCGTTCCTTATCCTTATCCAAAATATCGGGTGCGCAGCTAAGGCCCCCAATCAACGGCCCAATAGAAGTATTTGTAACCCTTGAAATTGCAAGGGTATTAGGATACCACACAAAGCCATCTAGTCTATGCCTGAGCGTAGAATCTTCTTTCATCATCTTATTCATTGACCAACCTTGTAGCATATCGGGTATAATATAAACAACGTTCCGATTGGTTTTTGAGAATTCTATTTGACATTCGGACTCCCTATTGGCAATCGTGTTACTAATAAAATTGCCAGATTTAAAACCTTTATATAAACTTTGGGTAATTGTGAGCCCGTTCAAAATAATTAAGGCAAAAACAGTATGCTTCACGTACCTGTTTTTGATAAGCCAGACAGATAAACCGAATAGCAAAACCGCTGCAAGAGCATCTAAAGCGTAAAGATATTGCGGTAAGCTTATTGCTGAAGGTTTCTCAAACTTGTCTCCCTGTAGCGTGCCCATATCAATGGGTAACAATGTACTATGAATGGTAAATAGCATTAGAGTAGCTATAAGCAGCGCCAATAACAGCCAACGATACCCCTTCGGAATTAAAAAATAGCATGCCGTGAGAGCCGAAAAGATAATAAGAAACGGAACTACACCACCAGCTAATACTTTTAAACCAGAAAACATAAAATTCTCGGGAAAGGTAGAATAAACAGCCAGAGGATTCCACAGGAATATATTACCCGCAACAAAAAGAGTGGATAGCAAAAGTACCTGAAGATACTGCCTATGAGGCTTAATCTTTTCTATTGCATTTATCCTAATATAGTATGGCAGTAACAAAAGAGCAAAGAGAATAGCAGGCAAAATTATTTTAGCAAAGGAACTGCTTTCAATGGTTACGTTTACTCCTGCTAAAGAGAGCGATATGGGAAGATGGGTAATGAATACGAACAGGCTTGACAGCTGAGCCATGAGTAAAAAAAGGGCCACTACGGTTGTAATACCAAAGTACAGGTTACCAATAACCCGATACGCCTTAATAAAATAGAGAGATAATACTAGCTGAACACAAACTATTAACCCAAGCGATATAAAACCAAAGCTATTATCGCCCCCCAAATAGAAATATTTATTTGCTAAGTAGAAGTACAGAGAGAAGAAAAATATCGAATACAGAAAAACAGGTTTTACCTCAACGCCTTTAAGCATATTCCTGATATAAGGGTATGCCAACGCAGCAAGTAAAACCATGAAAGTGATAACGAGACTTCCGGTTAAGGCCAAAATGAGCCTAAGCCCAAAATCATCAAAGTTGTTGCTAATTGCCCAATTTAATTGGCTTAAAACCGCCAAGACCAGAACAACAACAAAAGTCTTTTTTAGCTTTGGAAGAGCTGATGTAACACGCACCTTTAACCCAGAAACAGATTCACTGACTTTAGGTTTTTCCACAGACCTACCCTTAAACACCTCGGGGTTAGTAACAAAAAGCCTTAAAAAGCTGAACACGTTGTTCATGGTCCAGTATAGCACAAGCCCCGATGGCAGGTTAAACAGCAGAATGAGGAATAGCGCCGCCACCACAACCATCTGCTTACGCTCGGCGGTATTCCCATTGCGGGTGTAGAAATACGCGGTAACCAAATTTACCACGGTCATAACAATGGGCAGTATATTTACTGAGCCCAGCAGCCCGTCGGGTGCGCTTAAATCCTTTATAAACAAAAAGCTCACACCCTCAAGAGGTGGGTAACCCTCCAGGAACTGGTAGGCCGCAATAAAAAAGGGAATCTGAAGGAGTAGGGTAAGAACAGGAACCAGAGCCTTTAGCGGGCTATAGCCATGCTGTCGGTTTAGCGTTTTAAGGTAGTAGTAGCGCTCCTGCCCCTTATAGCATCGCTTTATCTCATCGGCAAGGGGTTTCATCCTTTGCCTTATGGCATCGTTGCGTCTTTTGGTTTTCTCTATAAGAATAAAAATGGGAAGAAGAAGTAGCGATACTGCAAAGCTAAGCAAAACTATGGATAGCCCATAATTACCCGTAAGGTTATAGCTATACAGAAATATTTGTTTTACAATAAAGACAAAAGGAGCAAATATGAGGTTGAAAAAATGCATCGTTTTATTAAAAAATTAGTTTATAAACATATTACTCAAAGCTGTTTTATTTTCAATCCTACTCAACCTGGCTCCAGTTATCAAGATCATATACATTGTCTTTAATCTTATACCATGCATCAACCGGGTATTGCTTATTGGTTGTTTTAATTTTCCACGACATAAAAAAAGCATCAAGCGTTCTGGATTCTGTGTTTTTTACTTTGGTTGGGTCATTTTCGTCAAATGCTATAGCATGAACGTCTGCATTTCCCATAAGTCGATTATCTTCTCTAAGCAATCCACTTGAGTTATGATCTTTTACCATTAAGAGTGGTGTAAAGGCCATTTGTGCATCAAGCGGTATACTGCTTGAGCCAGACGATTTAAATGGTATTTCATCAAATGTGAGTTTGCTCGTGTGGCGTATGCCATGATCCGACACAATTATAATCTTTGTATTATCGTACACGCCGTTCTCTTTCATCCAGCGCATCCATTTCTCAACTTGCGAAAAAGTCCATCTGTAATTAACAAATGGGCCAACATCACGAATAAAATTACCCTCATCATCAACAATATCCCAAGGAAAATGTGGTGCTTTTGAGCAGAGTAGAATAAAATTAGAATCTTCTGCCTCTGTTGTTGAAATAAAAGGGAGTGCCCTTAAAAAATTGTACTCCGACACCAGCGCTAAATCCACATCCTTCGTCTGCTCATCATTCATCCACTTGCCCTTATCATAAATTTTTGGCTTAATAAAAAAAGGAGAACAAAAAAACGCAGCATTTTTCCATAAAATATCATAGCCTATTTCTATTCCACTACTAATATTTAATGTGTCCTTTAAATAATTCCAGTCATCATGCCAGCTTGGTATGTAAGTGTCAAAAGTGTTCTTATCAATGCTACTCCAGGGTATTGTGTTACTGCTAAATAAGAATCCATTGGCCTTAACTTTATCTCTAAGCATTTCACTTACCAAACTCATTTTCTGATATAGGTTGTTTACGCTATCTGCATCCAATTTTTCTGGAGTATAATCAAACCCTCCTAACAATGCTGGCATTGATGAAATGGTGAAGTTAGATACAGAAACAGTGTTGGGATACCATACAAATCCTTCAAAAGATTTTTTAAACTCAGGTGTTTCATTTAAAATATCTCTCAAATACCAACCCTGAAACATGTCTAACATCAAGATTACAACATTTTCCTTCTCTTTAGAAAAAGAGATCAGGTTTCGGGAATCCAGGATAGGCATAATCCCTGTTTCTTGAACTAATCTGTTTCTAATTAATATTCTTGAACTTTGAAAAACTGGTATCGCTATAAGGATTAAAAATGCTACTGTAATCTGTTTAACATACCCTTTTTTTAAAAAGTACAACATTAGGTAATAAACAGTAACCATACCCAAAGCTTCAACCAGATACACCATGTATGGTGCAGTCAGGCTATCAGTATCGGAGAACCGATGCATTTGTAACGTACCAGTATCTATAGGAAGTATTGAGCTGTTTATAAACCCTACGACCCCAATTGTAAGCATTACAGAAAGCATAAATCCTTTATACCGTTTGGGTATTAAAAAATACACGAATAGACCAATAAAAAACACGAGTACGAATGGGCTCAAATTATTTTTAAGCAGCTCAAAAACGGTGTAACTAAAAGATTCGGGCGAAGTTGAATAAACACCTACTGGATTCCAAATAAAAATAAAACCACAGAGGTAAAATAGGGAAAGAATATATAGTACCCAATGATTTTTAACCAATGGGGATATGCCATTTACCCTATACTTCCAATAAAATGGAACGATTATAAGCACCAACAGCAACCCTGCAGCCGACAGGCTTAGCAGGGAACTTTCGGCAATACTAAATTGAATACTAAATACTGAAAAAGCTATGCTGCTACTACTTAAAATAGACCACACATGAATAAGCTGAATAATATGAATAGAAACAAGAGCAAACAGAACCCCATGGTAAAGAACTTGATGAACATCCTTTTTCAGTCTAAAAAAAAATACCATGCCAATAATCTGCAAGGGTATCAGCAGGATTACTGACGTAACAGCTAACGCATTATCGATACCTGTAAAATGATATTTTGCAGCAAAGTAAAAATATGCTGACAGAAAAATAAGTGTAAAAAAAACGGAAGGTTTAATTCTGAGCTTGAAAAAATTAAGCTGAAATATGTTATAAATAGCGATAAACGAAACAATAATCACCGCAATTATTAGACCTGCTGCAAAGGCTACGGGTATTCTTATAAATATATCATTAAAAGTATGCTGAGATGCCCAGTAAAACTGGGTTGCCAAGGCTACTATTGTAGAAACAGTAAAAATGGTATAGAACTTAGGCTTCGCTAGCTTATACTGAGATTTAAAAGCATCAATGGTTAACTCCGGAACCCGTTTAATTACCTCAATAAGGTTTGCCATCAGCAAAATTACAAACCAGCTACCCGCAAAAACCAACGATATTCTTACTACAATATCATTAAATGTGTTTTGCATAGCCCAGTTGAGCTGAGCAAAGCTGAGCATAACCGAAAGGGTATAAAATGTAACCAGGTAACCTTTACCCAAGGAAGAAATTTTCAGCTTAAAATTACTGATTTGAATTGGTATCCTTTTTTGATAAGCTAAAGCAGCAAAAGCAAAAACCAAGGTTAACACTCCCCCAGCAGCTATAGCTATAGCTATTCGAATACCAATATCATTAAAATGGTGGTTAAATGCCCAGTTTACCTGAAAAAGAACAAGTAGGAAGGTTATAACATAAAAGGGAGCCCTAAAAACAGGCCACAACTCCAAAAATATTTCTTTTATGTTTTTACCCTTAATCGGAAAAGGAATAATGAAAACAATATTTAGTATTGCAATTAATGTGGTAAGTAAAACACCTCCTCCCACAGCCCACGCTATCCGCATAAAAACATCATCGAAATTATGCTGAAAAGCCCAGTTTAACTGAAAAAGGATAGCAATAACGGTAATTACAATAAGTGAACTTTTAAGCTTGGGGAGCAGTGGAGTAAGCCTTTTTTTATAAAAAGTAATGCTAAAAACAGTCTCCGAGCTAGGTTTTCTGTTTTTATTAAACACCTCAGGATTGGTAACAAACAAGCGCAAAAAGCTGAACACGTTGTTCATGGTCCAGTATAGCACAAGGCCCGATGGCAGGTTAAACAGCAGAATGAGGAATAGCGCCGCCACCACAACCATCTGCTTACGCTCGGCGGTATTCCCATTGCGGGTGTAGAAATACGCGGTAACCAAATTTACCACGGTCATAACAATGGGCAGTATATTTACTGAGCCCAGCAGCCCGTCGGGTGCGCTTAAATCCTTTATAAACAAAAAGCTCACACCCTCAAGAGGTGGGTAACCCTCCAGGAACTGGTAGGCCGCAATAAAAAAGGGAATCTGAAGGAGTAGGGTAAGAACAGGAACCAGAGCCTTTAGCGGGCTATAGCCATGCTGTCGGTTTAGCGTTTTAAGGTAGTAGTAGCGCTCCTGCCCCTTATAGCATCGCTTTATCTCATCGGCAAGGGGTTTCATCCTTTGCCTTATGGCATCGTTGCGTCTTTTGGTTTTCTCTATAAGAATAAAAATGGGCAGGAGAAGTAAGGAAACTGCAAAGCTTAGCAGGATAATGGATACCCCGTGGTTACCAGTTAAGCCATAAGCAAGGTGGTAAACCTGCTCAATAAAGTATAAAAATGGCGCAATTATTATATCAAAAAAGGTCATATCCTAACTGTTAATAAGAAGATTACTCTGCAGCCAAGCCATCAACAATTTGAAGTATCTGGTTTGCAGCAACTTCGCCTGCATGTCCAAAATTAAACACAGACCCGTTTCTTAGCTCTTCGAGCTGTATTAATGGGGGATTATCAAGCAGCTCGTTTACAATAGTTCCAATTCTCTCAATATCATCCTCATCGAATATTCTGCCTAAGCGTTCACGCTCACGCATTTCCCACATCTGGTAATCAAGCTCGCTGCCCTCAAAGCCCTCTATGGTTTCAAACTCTGTTTTAAGGAGTAGCACAGGCTTTGAGAAGAGAAAAGCGTAATCCCATATCACCCCAGAAAGGTCGCTTATCATAATATCCGACCTTGCCATGCTCGCAATACCCGAGGGGTTAGTATCGATGGATAATCTGGATTCATTTTTGGTAAAATCCTTAAGCTCATCCATAAGCTTAGGAAAACTTACAAACGACTGTGGATGCGGCCGAAGTATAACATCGAAAGTGGTGCTTTTTAATAAACTCTTAAAAAATGCAACCCCAAAACGGTTTATAATCGAATACTCTTTCCATGTGGGTGCAACCAGCACCACCGGGTTTCTTTCATCTTTTTCAGCTATACTCTTTAGCTCATCGAGCATTATATCGTAATAGGTTAACCCTGTTTCCAGCAGCAATTTCTTTTGCGTTCCACGCTTCTCTTCCAGCTTTTCAATGCCCTCAATTTGATGTGGTCCCGAACAAAAAACCGAGTCGAAATAGTCGAACGCAAATTTTCGGTAGGTAAATACATCAATGGGTGCATGAACAATATGCCCGTAATGCTGCACTTTTTTCGACCGCCGAATCATCATAACATCGAGTTGCGGCGTGGTCATCCCCACAAATTTTGCCTTAATTTTATTTAGATAGACAGAGGTCATGGTGATGTTACCAATATACTTACTGCTATAAAAATCCGATTTATAGTCTAACCCCGGGTCGTCTTTATCTGAAGTTAGGTAGGCGCAGGGAACCTCCTTTTGCCCTAAAGTCCGAATAATGGGCAAAAAAACGGACCAGTACTGCTTTCCCTCCGAGTAAAAAACGATATCAACCCCCTTTAGCTCATCACCTGCCACAAAACCTCTACCCAAAATCAGGTTTTTTAATCGGTAAAAATACCCTCGCAACGAAAACGCTAGGGTAGCCACAAGGGCAATAATGATGTAGAGCAGTGCGCTTGTTGAGGCGGGGTCGATGTACAGAATAATTGATGCCATTACATTATTTTATCGTTAATATTTATACGCTGTTTGTTCCCATTCATAGGCAACACTCATGATTATGATAAGAGCAGCAGCACATCATCCTTTGATACCTTTCTGGGATTATTCCCCAGTCTTTCAAGGTTAATGTTCTCTGCAATGATGTTTGGGGCAAAATCTTCAATCAGCTCCCGTAAGTTGATGTTTATTCCCAGCAAGCTGAAGAAATCCTCTAAAACGGTGTACGCATTTAGTATATCTGTATTGAGCAAACGAAGAACCTTTTCGATACGTGCTTTTACACTTTCTACTCCTCTTGGGTCAATACAATTATCAAGGGTTAAGGCGTAATTAAACTCCAAAAAGAATGGCAAACTTAACGCCACTCCATGCCCATGGGGTAGATTGTAGTAGGTTGTGAACGCATAGGATATAGCGTGAGGCGCTGTGGTTTTAGTAATATTAATAGCTTTACCTGCAAGGAATGAGCCCTCAATCATCTGCTCCATAGCCAATGCATCGTTATGCGCTACGACCCTGTGCAAATTGTTCCAAATAAGTTCAATAGCTTTTAGTGCGTAACCCTCCGATTCCGCTGTGGCATTAACGCTCCAGACAGACTCAACCGCCTGACAAAAAGCATCGAGCCCTGTGCAAGCGGCTAGGTATGGGCTTACAGTTTTTAAGAAATGAGCCGATAGGTAAACTGAATTGGGCAAAATTGACGAACTGCTAACCGAGTATTTCTTATTATCTATATAAACTACAGAAAACATTGTTACTTCGGAACCAGTACCTGCAGTA
>CALGIR010000275.1 GCA_937915475.1 uncultured Bacteroidales bacterium | reverse complement strand
AAGAGAAAAAGAATGATAAGTTAGAAACCATTCAGTGGGCTTAACAATAACCTTTACTCCATTGCTAAGTTCCCACTCAATGGTTTCTAACTTATCATTCTTTTTCTCTTTGACCACTTTACCTGCTATAGGCTGCTCGCTAACAAGGGGTTCGGTTGAAACATTATCCTCATATGCTTCAAGGGAACATTTCTTAACTTCTTTGTAAATTGCTAACAACCCATCTTTATCAGGAATATTAGCCTTTTCCTTTTCTGGCGCAGTAATAAAGATTACCATATTCTCTTCGGTAATCCATTCGTTTACTTTGGCATTAATCTCATTAATAGAGATTGAAGGGACTAATGACTGAGAGAACATGTACTCGAACTCAATCCCTGGAATTGGTTCATTCTCGGTGAAATGCGAGAAATACTCCCAAACAAGATCTCCACTCTTAACCTTATCCCTCTCCTTATAGCTATTCTCAATGCTACGCAATAGGTCGGCTTTTGCCCTATCAAGTTCTGTTTGGGTAAATCCATGCTGTTTTAGTCTGTAGTTCTCTTCTAGCATAGATTTCATTGCCCTTACGGGTTCGTTTTCCCGGGCATTTGCCATAATTACATAAGCCGATTTTGTACGAGCAAGGTTACCAAAAAAACTATAGGCAAAAACGAATGGGGGATTATCTTCCTGAACCAATTCGTTGTAACGTGCGTTAAGCATTTGGGCGTACAATTTCTGTATAAGTGTTTCTTTATAGTAACCAAGATTTTTCTGATCGGCTGGAACAACTGGATGCTTATAGTACACCTCTACCATGGTTCTAGTGATCTCTGAATCGGTAAAAACACCAACAAGAGGTTCCTTGTGGTTTGGGACTTCAAAATTGGGGCGGGGACTCTTATTCTCTCTCGATGGGATTGTTGAAAACCTCTCGATAACCTTCTGTTCCATCATCTCTGCATCAAAATCACCTACTATCATTATAGCTTGAAGATCGGGACGATACCAATCCCAATAAAACCGCTTCAAGGTTTCGTACTCATGGTTATTAATAACGTCAATACTTCCAATTACATCACGCTCAGCATACTTAGATCCATGATATAAATACTTCATTTTTTCTTGTTGCCCACGCCATTCAGCAGTCCTACGGGTTCTCCACTCCTCACGAATCACGCCTCTTTCAGCATCAATCTCCTCATCCTCAAAGGCTATATAGCTAGACCAATCATGAAGGATTAACAATGCAGAATCGATAATACTTTCGCGTGTTAACGGTACATTCGAAAGGTTGTAAGCAGTAACATCCTGCCCTGTAAATGCGTTTACATTGTGGCCAAATTTGACTCCAATGTTTTCAAGAAAATTTAACACCCCTTTTTTCGGATAATTCTCAGTACCATTGAATGCCATATGCTCAGTAAAGTGAGCTAAACCATCCTGATCATCATCCTCAAGTATGGCTCCTACATTATGAACAATATAGAACTCTGCCCTATTATTAGGCTCGCTGTTACTGCGGATATAGTAACGCATGCCATTGTCAAGTTCACCAATGGTAACTTTGGGATCAATTGGCAGGGGATTATTCCAATTAACGCCACCCTGTTGGGCGTTAAGGATGTTAAAAAAACATACAAATGCTATAAAAATAGCACTAAAACGGAAATATTTCATTTTTCTATTTATTTAATTATTTTTAAAATGATTTTTATTATTCAAAGGTATAGACTTTTACTTCGAAAGAAAGTTTAAGTGAAAGACTCTTGAAAAGTTCTTATTCATATACCCATCAAAGTATATTTACATTACGCAATTGATTACATGCATTTTACACACACAACCAGACACTAAATCAAGTATAGCAAGATTTTTTTTAACTTTTATTATGAGTTTTCAGAGGCTTTGAAAAGGAAGTGAAAACAGGTTGCCCAGATTCGATTTGAATCTGGGACTAAAACTGGTTGGACAAACAAACTTGGCTGATATTGCTTAGAACCTGGGCAACCTTGCTGCTGGTGTTTGCAGCTTTCTATATAAACGTGTTATTGGGGAACACGCCTTTACTAATGCTTATATCATGCCAAAGCAAACACGCAACCCGTATGCAACTCATAATCAGGAACCTATCAACCATAAGCAATATTACATAATAAATACATGTTGTACATTATCCCCATTGTGTAGAAAAAACGAAGCTAGTTAAAGCAATAAGTATTTAGTCATATTATCCATAGAGCAAAAACAAACCCTATAGAAGAATGACTGATCAGAAATTTATTCGTAAATTTCGATTGTTATAAATCAATCCATAAGCAGTATGAAACGATTATTTAAAATATTTGGAGCAGCAATAATAATTGTGGCTTTCCTACTTATTGGCATGAAAACTATGTGGCTGATTAAAGAAAAGAAAGTACTTAACGCTTATATTCTTGATAAAACGGTTACTCGAATAGATAGGCATGAACATAAATCTTTTTCGTGGATTTTAAACAACAACAAATATGTTCTCCCAAACAAAAAGCAATACTCTCACAAGGCCGATTATTTTGGCTTTTTCCCTATTAATTTTAAAGATGAAATTTTTGACCTTAAGAGTATCAGAATTAATGAAGTAGAAGAGTATGCATCTAACTACGACATGCTGTTTTATGCCGATTGCTATGGAGTGTACTCTTTTGAATGGTACAAGGGCAGTTCTAAACCTATACGTTCACAGAAAGTTTATGGCGGACTTAACCAAAACGATTACCTGCTATTAAAGGAAATGCTTGATAAAGGAAAACTAGCCATTGCAGAGTATAACATGTTTAGCACACCTACCAATGCGCTTGTAAGAGCCAAAACCGAAGAACTATTAGGGATTAACTGGTCGGGGTGGACTGGTAAGTACTTTTCAACATTTGATGTTTCAGCTAAAAATGGGCCACCAGCTTGGATGCAAAACCTGTACGGATCACAGCACCTTGGAGTATGTCCAAATAAGGGATCAGGCATAATACTCATTAATAATGATGGACTTATAGAGCTGTTAGAGTTGGAAAATCACCTAAACTCCCCTATCCCAATCATTAAAACTAATCCTGAATCAATCGAAAGATTCAACGTTTCGCAAAATGTGATATTTGAGCATTGGTTTGAGTTTATTGACCCTGGCAATAATCTTGTTCACTCTAACTTTACTTTAGATATAACGCCAGAAGGGAAAGAGATTCTGACCAAGATTGGTTTAACAGAAATATTCCCTGCTGTTATTGAGGGAATTGACCTTAACTACTTTTACTTTTGCGGAAACTTTAGTGATAATCCTGCTAAAATGTGGACTGCTAAACTTGCTGGAGGCAAATGGCTAAACCATTTTTTAAACCGGTTTAGCAACACTAACAGGGCTAGATTCTATAGTGAGTACTACACCCCTTTAATTGAAAGAATACTAGTTGAAAAACACGAAAAGTTAATCAATACCCAAGAGTAACATGTAAACAAGCAATATTTTTACTAAACATTTAGCAACATACTACAATGACATTTTTTTTTGATAAAGAAGAAGAGTTTTTTATCCAAAACAACCAAGTTTCACAAGTACCCAAATCCAAGTCCATCGAAATACCGGACAACTCTACTATCTTTTACGAGGTAATTAGGGTTATCAACGGAATCCCTCTTTTCCTAGATGAGCATGTTGACAGACTAGAAAAATCGACGTTACTCTCAGGTATTGAAATTGATTTAGACCAATTAGTAAAGAATATTATTGAGCTTGTTAAGAGAAACCCTGTAAAGGAAAAAAACTTAAAAATATCACTATACTGCGATCAAACAGATAGGCAAAAGCACCAAATAGTAGCATACTTCATTGAGAGTAACTATCCGCTAGCCAGGATCTACCAAAATGGGGTAAGGGCTGAACTTATTCCACTTAAAAGAAATAATCCAAATGTAAAACTAGAAAACCCTGCATTACGCCACTCTGCTGATAAGGTTATTTGCTTGTCTCAAACACACGAAGCACTTTTGGTTAACGATGAGGGTTTTATTACTGAAGGTAGTCGTTCTAACTTTTTTGCTGTAATAAATAACACTCTGGTTACACCACCGTCTAAGGATGTTCTTGAAGGAGTTACCAGAAAAATGGTAATTGCTTTAGCTAAACAAAATTCAATTCCATTTCAAGAAAGACCAATCCACAAAAGGGAACTAGATAGTTTTGATGGTGTTTTTATAACTGGCACCTCACCAAAGGTATTGCCCATTACCCAAATCGGAAATCA
The DNA here is from genome assembly GCA_937915475.1 of uncultured Bacteroidales bacterium. GTDB lineage: Bacteria > Bacteroidota > Bacteroidia > Bacteroidales > Tenuifilaceae > Perlabentimonas. The sequence goes on along the minus strand of CALGIR010000275.1, from coordinate 11,834 downwards.
TAGCTTTAAAATCCCAAAATTAACACAAGAAATGATTAAGCACTACGACGAACTAGTCAGCAAGAACTTAATCGAACTTTCTGCTAAATACCTAAATAAGTCTAACTAATATAAATCTGTAAATAAATATCAGCATGAAACGTTTAACTATTTTACTAGCAATCCCTTTGCTACTAACCATGACTAATTGTAAACAAGCAAAGCAAGGCTTCACAGGTAGCCCGATACCTCAAACCATAATCGATAAAACTATCGACGAGCTGGTTGATCAACATGGTGATAATGCCCTATTCAGAATTGAACGTGGAGTTAACCAAGCTGCAACCCTATGGAGAGAGGGTGATGGAAATGCTGATGAGTTCACCTCGTTCTGTAACGACAACTTTATTGCCAACGATAATGATTTAGAAATACTATTCAATAAGCTATCGACAGGCTATGAGGTTCTCTTTGGAAATTTTTTGCGTATTACAAAGGATTTAATGCGACCACTTCATCTCGATATGGGTCCCATTACGCCTATAGACATGATGTTTGGAGGTTTTAGTCCATCTGCACATCTTACAGAAGATCTTTTTACCAACCGCATTGCCTTTGTAACCACACTAAACTTCCCTACATATAGTCTTAAAGAAAAGACAGAGTTTGGACCAAAATGGACTCGTAAAGAGTGGGCATTCGCTCGGATGGGCGATATTTTCACTTCACGCGTACCTGCAGAACTCGTACAAAACTATTCGCAAATTAGCACCAATGCCGACGCTTATATCGATTCGTACAACATCTGTATGAGCGAACTACGAAGCGACAACGATGAACAACTATTCCCCGATGGCATGAAGCTGATTACCCACTGGGGTCTTCGCGACGAGCTAAAATCACAATATGCAAATGGTATAGAAGGGCTTGAGGCTCAACAAATGGTTTACCAAGTAATGAAACGGATTATTGATCAATCTATTCCAGAGATGGTTATCAATAACCCCGAATATATATGGAAACCCTATAGCAACGATGTTACACAAGATGGCAAAGCGGTTAGCAGTACTCCCGAGCCTAACACTAGATATGAGCACCTCTTAAACCTATTTGGTGCAACCCAGAAAATGGACGAGTTTAATCCAACCATGCCTACCCTAATTCAGCAAACCTTTGAGGGGAACTATGAAATACCCGTTGAAGAGGTAGAACAACTCTTCATCGACTTTGCCTCTTCGCAACAGGTTAGGGATGCGGGTAAACTAATCAGCCAAAGGCTGGGTCGCCCACTTAAGCCTTTCGATATTTGGTACGATGGATTTAAGAGCAGGAGCAGTATATCCGCTCAAACCCTCGACAATGTGGTTGCCAAGAGATTTACTTCGGCTAAAGCCTACCAGAACGAAATTCCAAACATCCTAACCACATTGGGATGGAGTAAAGAGAAGGCAAACTTTTTGCAAAGTAAAATTGTTGTTGAAGGTAGCCGTGGCGCTGGGCATGCTTGGGGTGGAGCCATGCGAAGCGATGTTGCCTTACTCCGCACCCGCATTGGTAAGGATGGTATGGACTACAAAGGGTTTAACATTGCTATGCACGAGTTTGGGCATACTGTTGAGCAAACCATTACCCTACACGATGTTGATTACTATATGCTTAGAGGAGTGCCTAATACCGCATTTACCGAAGCTTTGGCATTTGTTTTCCAAAAGCGCGATTTGGATGTGCTCGGAATAAAGGATAACAACACAATGAAATCGCACCTTTTAGCATTGGATAACCTTTGGAGTAGCTATGAGATTATGGGCGTTTCGCTAGTTGACATTAACCTGTGGCGTTGGCTATACAGCAACCCCAATGCAACGCCCGAACAGTTAAAAGAGGCAACAATTAGCATTGCCAAAGATGTGTGGAATAAATACTATGCCGATGTTTTTGGTAGCACCGATGAGCCAATTCTGGCTATCTACAGCCATATGATTAGCAGCCCCCTATACCTTTCTGCATATCCCATAGGTCACCTTATCGATTTTCAGCTTGAGCAGCAGATTGCCGATAAAAATTTTGCCAACGAGGTACAACGTATTTTTGAACAAGGCAAAATAATCCCTCAGCTATGGATGAATGGAGCAGTTGGTACACCTCTCTCCATTGAGCCCACCTTGAATGCTGCCGAAGAAGCATTAAAGGTGGTTCTGTAATATAATACGCTGAAACAGTGAGCCGAGTATCAACAATATTCGGCTCACCGTTTTTTTGCATATAACAGCAAAAAATGAATACTACTTTTATTCTGGTTGAACCATCAGTACCTGAAAATGTTGGAGCAACTGCACGAGCTATTAAAACTATGGGGTTCACTGATTTAAGGCTTGTAAACCCCTGTGACTACCTAGGCCATAAATCGTTAATGCTTGCTCACGGTTCTCACGATATACTTACAAACGCCAAGGTGTACAATTCACTTGGTGAGGCTATTCAGGGTATTGACTTTACCATAGCCACATCGGCAAAAGATAGATGGGTTAAACAAAATATGATAAACAGTACTGAACTGCTTAGTTTTATTGAAAACAAAAGGAAGATAATCTCGTCGTTGGCCATTATTTTTGGACGTGAAGAATCGGGTTTATCAAACGATGATATTGCCCTATGCGATAGAGTGTCCGCAGTAGACATCCCAAAACCCTATCCATCATTAAACCTATCGCAGGCTGTTATGGTATTTGCCTATACGCTATCGCCTTTAGCTGCAAAACAAAATCTGAACAAAATTACAAGCAAAAAAGGGATTGATAACCATGGGTTTAAACCACTGAAGGATAGAGTAATTGCACTACTAAATTCCATCAGCATAACAGAGCAAAACCTAGTCCATGGGCGGGTTATTGAGCGCCTTAGCGAGATAAGCAATGAGGATGTTAATCTGCTACATTCAATAATTTCAAAAATTGAAGAGGTAATTGATAACCGTAATTGCTAAACTAACAATCTAACCGTAGATGCCTTACGCTTAGGTAAATCAATTTACTATATTCAAAAGAGTAAACATTCCGTTTGTGTAATGTATAGAATCTCGTAATCCATCAAAAAGGGTTTATTACTATTTGCAGATAAAGTAAACCGCTAAACATCAGCCAAAAAAAATGGCCTTTTACCAGCAAAGCGTAGTAAAAGGCCACTAATCTTAAAATAGATTGGCTACTCGTTAGTCATTATAAAAAGCGGAAGCATCTCAAATTTCTTGTAATATGGGCGTAGGCGCTCAATATTGTAGTGCTTATCAACATTTACAATCTTCTTTTTACTAACTACAACATCTATGGGCATATTGTCGTAACGACCATTCTTAAGTACTATCAACCTTCCGTGTACTCCACTTAAAATAAGGTCAAGCGCAAGGTTTCCAAATGCCATAGGAACAATTGAGTCGATGGCATCGGGCTCGCCTCCCCTTACCAAATAACCTAGTTTTTGAGTAATGGTATTAATCCTTTTCCCTTTATTATACTTAGGAGTTAACTCTTTTATTTTTTGAGAGATAACATCACCAATTCCCCCGAGTTTTGCATGACCATAGGCATCAAGTTCCGCTCCTTCAAAAACCATTTTATCCATACCCTTAAATATGGCACCCTCACTAACCATCACTGATGAGTAGTTGCTTGGGTTTCTGTGTCTATCATCAACCAATAGCTCGGTAAGCAAATCAATGTCAAACTTATGCTCAGGGATTACACAGCGATTTGCAACACCTGCCATTGTGGGAAGCATAGCCGTAAAACCTGCATAGCGACCAAAAACCTCCATAACAAGTATACGCTCGTGCGAACCTGCTGAGGTACGAAGTATATCAGTCATGGCAATTGTACGAGTAATACAAGTACTAAAGCCTATGCAGTAATCAGTTCCTGGAACATCGTTATCCATTGTTTTCGGAATAGCAATCACCTTTCTCCCCTCCTGGTATAGGCGCACCGCATAGCTAAGGGTATCGTCACCTCCAATAGGAATAAGATAATCTATACCCACAAAATCGAGGTTTTTAATTACCTCGGAAGTAAGGTCATTTACGTCCTTTTTATACTTATCCTGTAGATGAATGGGAACATTATCCTTAGAGACCTTTGAGGGATTTGTTCGCGAGGTGTGCAGGAAAGTTCCTCCTGTTCGGAATGCTTTATTAACCCTTCCCTCGGTTAGACATTCATAGCAATGGCTATTATCAGCATCCTTATCGCGTACAATTTCAATTAAACCCGCCCAGCCTCTGCGAATACCTACAACCTGATACCCCTCGCGCAAAGCGCGAATAGTTACCGCTCTAATTGCAGGATTAAGGCCAGGTACATCACCACCGCCAGTTAAAATTGCAATTACCCCTTTTGATTTAGTTTCATTTACCATAGTTGTATCGTTTTAGTGCTATAAAAACCCTTTACTTCGAAGTGCAAAGTTCAGTGCTAAATTTAGTGTAAAAAAAATAGATAAGTTCAAAGAGTATAACAGATATCGTTTTTTTGACGCAAACGTTTGATTATAAATGAAGCATAAACTAGCAGGCAAGGCGCTCAAACTAGCATTCTAACACTTCATTATCTGCGAAAGTTTAGATATTAAATTCCGATTTCTTTTTCAATCAGATAATGATTCCTATCTGCAGAGCTACGGGAAACCAGTTCTCCCAAGAAACCCGCAACAAAAAGTTGCACTCCAATGATTGCCATTACTAAAGCGATATAAAATAGTGGTTGATCTGCAATCGGTCTAAAACCTAGAGAATGATACTGAGAATAAATCTTTTCTACTACAATCCAAATGCTCATTATGCCCCCTGCTAAAAACATTAAAGTACCAAGGGTTCCAAACAGGTGCATGGGCTTTTTCCCAAATCGGGTTACAAAAATTACGGTAAAGAGGTCGAGAAAACCGTTTATAAACCTTTCGAGCCCAAACTTGGTTACGCCATACTTGCGCTCCTGGTGTGTTACCACTTTTTCGCCAATACGTTTAAAACCTGCCTGTTTTGCTAGAACTGGAATATACCTATGCATCTCACCAAAAATCTCGATACTTTTAATTACTTCTTTACGATAGGCTTTAAGTCCACAGTTAAAATCATGTAGTTTTATACCTGTAAATGCTCTAACCGTTCTATTGAAAAATTTGCTTGGGATTGTTTTCGAAATCGGATCATACCGTTTCTTTTTCCATCCTGAAATTAAATCATAGCCCTCTTCAGTAATCATTCTGTACATCTCAGGAATTTCCTCAGGGCTATCCTGCAAGTCGGCATCCATGGTAGCAACTATATTACCCGTTGCCATCTGAAACCCCACATGCAGAGCAGCAGATTTTCCATAGTTGCGCCTAAACTTTATGCCTTTAGCAAAAGGATACTTTGCGCAAATATTCTCTATTACACTCCAACTCTTATCGTTACTCCCATCATCAACAAGTATGGTTTCAAAAGAGAAACCATTCTTATCCATCACTCTTTTTATCCAGGCAACAAGCTCGGGTAACGATTCCTCCTCGTTGTAAAGCGGAACTATAATTGAAATATCCATTTAATAAAAGTTTCTACCCTTCAAAAGGAGATGTTTTCCTCTTCCTAATAATTGCTGCTGTAATAAGGCTAATGACTCCAAAACCAAGCGTACTAAGGAGAACTGAATTAATGTAAGTACCAAAGGTGATTTTGGTATCTCTTGCAGCATCAAGCCCCTCTAAAACAGTTTCAACCTGATCACCCGGCAGACCTTTCGAGGACATGTAATTCGCCATCCATTCGCTCTGCGCATTGATGTAGCGATTCATATAATCAGGATCAATAATCACATTTTGAAGATACGAGTATGCTGATGTAATTATTGCAGCAAAAAAACCTATCAAAATACCAATCAGCAAACCCTGTTGAAAGGTCACCTCTCCTCCATATATATCTTTACTAACCTTTTTACTAAACATTAGTATTCCAACAAAGTAAATTGCTATACTTACAATAGTGAGTATAAACGGTTTCATAATACCAATGGGCATTATATCTAAAAGAAAAAGTAATAAAGAATAAATAACAACGATAACACCCAGCGCTAAGCCATAGGTTGTTGTTGATTTTAGCATTTGATTAGTTCTCGTATCCATAATAGGTTATTAATTAGTTAAGGACTAGCAAAGATATTAGAAAAAGGGATATATGCTGCAAAAAACTTTGAAGAGTTGTAAAGATGTTACTATCTTTGCGGTGTGGGTAGGTCTTACACGACCAGCTCCTGCTGAACTCCCCCAGGATCGGAAGGTAGCAAGGGTAGGCGGTTGTAGCGGTGCGATGTAAGTAGCTTACCCACACTTTTTTTTACTTGCCTAGTTAGTGTCAGCAAGAAAACTCTATGTTTTTGTGCCTTTGATAAGAAAACGTCAAAGACAAGGCTTTCGAGGTTTTTGAAACCAAGGAATTTACTAATTGTAAATGACTGTTTAAAAAAACGAGAATAACGTAGTATTTGGCGATTTCTTGCAAAGACTAGTTAAAGAACTTCCCAACTTTATTGATGGCTGAAGGGAGTGCAAATACCACAACTCTATCAAAGGCTTTTATTTCGGTTATCCCGGTAGCAATATAGCTAGAATCGCCTCGAACAACACCACCAATTATTGCATCTTTAGGAAAGGATATATCCTTTATCTTCCCTTTTGTAATCGGCGAATTGGGTTTAACAATAAACTCCAGCACCTCGGCATCGCTACCCGTAAGGCACTTAATGGCTGACACTTCTGTACTCATAGTATAACGAAAAATACGACTTGCCGTTATAAGTTTCTTATTAATTACGGTGTCAATCCCCATGCTTTCGGCAAGTGTTATATAGTCGAAATTTTCAACCTCAGCAATAGTCTTCTTAACGCCCATTCGCTTTGCTGCCAAGCATGTTAGTATATTGGTTTCGGAATTCCCTGTAACGGCTATAAATGCATCCATGTACTGAAGCCCCTCCTGCATAAGAAGTTCAGTATCACGACCATCGCCATTAATAACGAGTGCATTCTTAAAGAATTTTGCAAGTCTAATACTTTCATCCCTATCCAATTCTACTATTTTAACATTAACATCTCTCTCAAGTTCAGATGCAATTCTAGCCCCAATTCTTCCCCCTCCCAAAATCATAAGGTCATTCACCTCAATGTTTTTTTTACCCGAATATTCGAGCATTTCCTTAACCCCGCTTTGGTTTGTAATTACGTAAACCAAATCATTTACTTTAAACTGATCGCCCCCACGAGGAATAATGGTTTCGCCCTCACGGGAAATGGCCACTGCCCGAAATTCGAGATGTTGGTTATGCTTTACAGTTTGAAGAAGCGTTTGATCAATTACAGGAGCATCCTCTTCCAATCGCATCACTGCAAGCGAAAGTTTTCCTCCTGAAAAATCAACAAATTCAGTAGTACCGGTATGTCCCAACAAGTTCGTCACCTCCTTGGCAGCCAGTTTTTCTGGATAAATAAGGGAATCGACCCCCATATTTAGAAAAATTTCTTTATTGTTCGGGAGAAGATAATCGTTATTATCAATACGGGCTATTACTTTCTTTGCACCTAATCGCTTTGCCAAAGTTGCACTAAGAATATTGGCATTCTCGGAATTTGTTACCGCAATAAATAGGTCTGCTTTCTTTACGTTAGCTTCTTTTAAAACCGATATGGATGTTGCAGAACCTTCAACAACAAGCAAATCTGCACTAGAGGAGAGTTGTACCAACTTTTCAGTGTCAGAATCAATTACAACAATATCATGATACTCTATGGAGAGCATCTTTGCCAAATGTGTCCCCACCTCGCCTGCACCTGCAATAATAATATTCATACTCTACATAATTTTATCAAAATAACTTGCAAAGTAAGCCTAAATGTAAATGATTGTAATAACGATATGCAAAATAAATGGCAATAAATTGATGAATTTTAATGTACATACTTACATTTAACATTATAGCAAGTTAAACGCATCTGCATTAGGCAGTACAGGAAAGTCTTTACGAAACTGCAAAAGCTTATCCATATAAATTGTACCAACAATAATTCTATCCTGCCCTGGCAAAGCCGCTGCAATTGCTTGCCCATGAGCATCAATAATCATGCTGTCGCCTGAATAATAGATACCCATTCCGCTAGTGCCCACCCTATTGGCAGCTGCTACATAGCACTGGTTCTCTATTGCACGTGCCTTAAGCAAGGTGGTCCATGCATCTCGACGCTCAGCAGGGAAGTTGGCCACGTTTATCAGCAAATCGTATTTTTCCTTGTTCCTACTCCAAACGGGGAAACGAACATCGTAGCATATTTGAGGCATAATCCTCCAACCCAGATAGTTAAATATCAGCTGCTTGTTTCCAGAAGTATAAAATTTATTCTCGTCAGCATAGGTAAAAAGATGTCTTTTGTTGTATGTGTGCATTTTGCCCTGAGGCGTAACAAAGATGAAACGATTATAGTATTTACCGTCGTCCTCAACTATTATGCTTCCGCATATGGCAAAACCCATCTCGACGGCAATGCTTTTGCATCCAACTTACTGTATCGCCTTGCATGGTTTGAGCTAGCTTTTGAGCATTCATGGAGAACCCTGTTGTAAACATCTCGGGAAGGATAACAATATCTACTGCTTTATCAATATTTTGCACCAATTGGGTGAAATTATTAATATTTACCTCTATATCCTCCCAAACTAAATTGGCTTGTACAATTGCTATTGTTAAAGTATTGCTCATGCTATAAAAATTTTATATCACTGTGCCTGTGTGACTTAGTTTTTTTTGTAAATTAACTGCATTTTTAGTTGTGTAACTAAGTTTTTAGTTATACATTTGCTGTTAGTAACAATAAAGCTATTGAATATAATGGAATTAACAAAAGCAGAAGAACAGATAATGCACATTCTTTGGAAGCTAGAGAATGCTTTCGTAAAGGATATAATTGATAAGTTACCAAGCCCAAAGCCTGCCTACAACACTGTTTCTACAATAGTCCGAATTTTAGAAAAAAAGGGATTTGTAGATTATAAAGCATTTGGAAAAGCTCACCAGTACCACCCTATTGTCACTAAAAAAGAATATACGGGCAAGTTTATGCGAGGTTTTATTATGAGCTACTTTGAAAACTCATACCGTCAAATGGTCTCATTTTTTGCTAAGGAAGAGAACCTATCGGTTAAGGAGATGGAAGAGATAATCGCACTTTTATCAGACAAACTAGACAAAAAGAAAAAAGATGGAAACAGCGAGCATATTTAGCACTCTACTTAAATGGAGCATTGGCATAGCCATCGTTTGGTGTGTTTGGTTTTTGCTGCTGAAGCGAATAAACCAATTCTCAAGGGTAAGGCTATTCATTATTATTGGAGTGTTACTCTCCATGGCAGCTCCATTCCTTTCACCTTTGTTACTATCGATGGCTAAAACTTCAGCAACAAGTTTCCCATTTCAAGTGTACTTATCCATTCCTGAATTAACCATAAATCCTACAGGACAAGAAACTGGCTTTAGCCTTTCAACAGTTGCACTTTATATTGTTGCTATAGGATCTGCTTTACTTCTAATTAGATTTTTTATAAGCTTAATAAAAATACTAACTCTTGTTAAAACGGGAAAACATAACAACCGTAAAAACATAACCATTGTTGAGCACAACAAGGGCATTCCCCCTTTCTCGTTTTTTGGTTACGGCTTTGTTAACCCCAGCAACATTCCTGATGATAAAATGGAGCTAATAGTTGCCCACGAAATTGCCCATAAAAAGCATTACCACAGCTTAGACCAAATTCTAATGGAGCTCATTGGGCTTGTGCAGTGGTATAACCCCTTTTACTGGATGATAAAAAAAACGCTTATAGAAATTCACGAGTACCAAGCCGATGACGAGGTGATAGCAAAATCGGCTGATTCGCATAAATATATGGACTCCATTATTTCTGTTGCCTTTAGCGGGATAGCGCTATCCCTTGGCAATAATTTCAACAAATCATTAACCATTAAACGCTTAGCCATGATGAACACTAAAAAAGTAAAAAAACATGTCCTACCGGCTTTAGTTCTATCCTTTTTGCTCATTTTTTCTCTTGTATTTACCATTTCGTGCGACAAGTCGGGAGCAGAACACTCTATTGTCCAAGAATCTAAAGAAATGGAAAGTAAAAGTAGTATTAGCAACGGTGAGGTTTTTGTTGTTGTAGAAAACATGCCCAAATTTAGAGGAGATAAAAGCCATGAAATTTTCAGAGGTTACATTGCCGAAAACCTTAAATACCCTGTAATTGCCCTTGAGAATGGTATTCAGGGAAAGGTCTTTGTCAGTTTTATTGTTGAACCCGATGGTTCTGTAAGCAACGTAGAGGTTGTAAGAGGTGTCGATCCCTCAATTGACAAAGAGGCGGTTAGGGTTGTGGAGTCGAGCCCCAAATGGGAACCAGGGACGCAAAGAGGCATAAATGTGCGAGTGCAATTTACTTTCCCCATCGCATTTTCGCTAGAATAATAAACGGTACAAAGCCAGCATTGGTTATTACAATTGGCTAATGCTGGCTACCATAAACTCTCTTTTAAAATATGTGCTTACTTAACTTTACTCTAGTTTCGGCATTTGCACTTATATCAGCTGTAACCTTTGCCCAAAGCGAAAACCCTTCAACTTCACCAAAAGCAATCAATGCGCTTGCCAGTGGCAATGAACTTATCATCTCCTTACAACAAGAACTGCTGATTGATTCGCTAAATACAGCGCACTGGCTAATGCTTGGAAACGCATGGGAAATGCAGCTAAATTACGATAGCGCTGCCACTGCCTACCATAATGCGGTGCTTTCAGATAGCACTTGTATAAGATGCTTACAGCAACTAGCCGGAGCCAATGCAGCACAGGGAAACGTGAACCACGCAATTGAACTCTATAAAAGAGCCCTTACCCTTGACACAACAAATAGATCTACACGATCGCAGCTAGCAAGGCTGCTTAAGCGCGATGCTCGATATAATGAGGCCCTAGATCAATTCAATACTCTGCTAATGGCAGATTCGGCGAACTTCTACGTTTGGGAACAAATTGGCGATTGTGCTTTAAAAACAGACAGCATTGCTCTAACACTTTATGCTTACAACAAATCGTTTGAGTTAAAGCCCCAGAACTTACCCCTTGCGGTTAAGTTGATAAATGGGTTAATTCAAGCGGCAATGCCATACCCAGTAATTTTCTCGATTGCCGAAACGGCAATTGCATACGATTCAACCTATATACCAATTGTAAGAGCTAAAGGATATCTACACTATCTTGCACAGGAGTATAGAAAAGCAGATAACTGGTTTGATAGGGCTGCTGCTTTAGGTGATTCATCGCGCTTTACGCTTAAGTTCTCGGGCCTTGCAAAGTTCCAAACGGGGAACTACTACGATGCGGCTCAAAACCTTGAGAAAGCATTCGCATACGATACAACCGATAAGGCCCTGAATTTTGTTTACGCAAAAACTCTTATTGAAATAGGTGACAGACAAAAGGGTTTGGCAATACTCAACATGACAGAGGATTTGCTTACCCCTTCACCATACGAAATGGCAATGCTTTATGCTACCAGAGGCGATGCATACATGCGTGGCCGAAAATACCGGAGCGCAATTGAACAATTCTACACAGCTTTCAACTTTAACCCCAATCAATACGAATATATCTATAGAATTGGGTGGTGTCATTATAACGCAAAAGAATACGAGCAGGCTGTTGATGTCCTTACGGACTTTTTGAGCAAAGCTGAGCTGGAGGAACCTCCAAAACATTCAACACAAGGCAAGGTTTGGCATGCAAAATAC
>CALGIR010000274.1 GCA_937915475.1 uncultured Bacteroidales bacterium | reverse complement strand
GTGCAACAACACCCTGATGGTTTTTATTACCATACTGCAAAAATTTTTCGGCAGGAACAAGTTGCGGCGCAAGCCCACGGCTCCTCATTAAATCAACCAACTCTTGCGATAGTTCACCGGTTAAGCCTTTCTTCATTATTATCTTGTCAATTTCCTTGCCCGAGTGTATGGCTTCCATAACGGCCCTTATGCCGTATACGGTGTCGATTGCGTTGTCCCTCATTTGTGTGTTTGTTTTATGGCTGTTGAATTATGCTGTAAAGTTAACGATAGTTTACGTTGTTAAGCAAACTATATATTGATAAGAGTTAGGGGTATGGGTTGGCCCAAATAGGATTCACTAATCTTTACCCTTCTCTTCGCTTTCTAAAATTTCCATTTCGTATAATAGCTGTTCCCACTTATGCATAGTACTGTTTAGCTTGGTTTTTAGCTCTTCGTACTGTTTAAAAAAATCATCGTCAATAGAAGTGTTGCTTCCATCAGGATTACTCAAAATCGCATCTTTTTTAGCAATTTGAGACTCAATCTGCTCTATCTCCTTCTCTGCTTTCTCTACTCGTGAGGCAACCTTTCTCTTAACCTTGTCCTGCTCCTTTTTATCAAGCCATTGTTTTTTTCCTCCGGAGATGCTGTCGCTACTATTCTCGTTTTTTGCTTCAGCTTTCTTTACCTCTAATTCCTTTAGGTTCTCTAACTTTCTCCTCTCCAAAAATTCGTATACGCCACCTATATGCTCTTTTACGTCTCCATCACGAAACTCGAACACTTTCGATACCAATCCGCTTAAAAAGTCTCTATCGTGCGAAACCACAATGGCAGTACCCTTAAAGTTAAGTAATGCATTTTTAAGGATATCCTTTGAGCGCATATCAAGATGGTTAGTGGGTTCATCGAGCACAAGCAGATTGTATGGTTGAAGCATCAATTTTACCATGGCTAACCTGTTGCGCTCACCCCCAGAAAGTACGGAGACTTTTTTGTCAACATCCTCGCCCCTAAACAGAAAGGCACCAAGTATATCACGAATCTTTGTTCGAACCTCACCAACCGCTACCCTGTCGATGGTTTCCAGAACGGTACGGTTGGGGTCCATTAGCTCATCCTGATTCTGAGCAAAATAGCCAATGCTTACGTTGTGCCCAATCTTTAGTTCGCCTTCAAAATCTAGGTTGCCAACAATAATACGACTTAGGGTTGTTTTTCCTTCACCGTTTCTTCCAACAAAGGCCACCTTTTCGCCTCTAACAATATCCAAGTTGGCATTGCTAAAAACGGTGTTGCTGCCATAGCGTTTTGTTATGTTATCCACTTTTACGGTAAGTTCCCCAGAGCGGGGAGCATCGGGGAAACGGATATTGATGGCAGTATTGTCCTCCTCTTCAACTTCAATCACCTCTATTTTGTCGAGTTGTTTAACCCTCGATTGTACCTGATTTGCCTTGGTTGCTTGATACCTAAATCGTTTAATAAAATCCTTGGTATCCTCTATTTGCTTTTGCTGATTTTTATATGCAGCCAGTTGTTGCTCTCTTCGCTCTTTGCGTAGTTCCACATATTTAGAGTACGATACTCTATAATCGTGCACTCTACCCAGCGAAATTTCGATGGTGCGCTGGGTAACATTATCCAGAAAAGCCCTATCGTGCGATACAAGGATTAAGGAACCATTAAAAGCCTTCAAATAATCTTCTAACCATTGGATAGACTCAATATCTAAGTGGTTAGTGGGCTCATCCAGTAAAAGGATATTGGGCTCACTTAGCAGAATTTTGGCCAGTTCAATGCGCATGCGCCATCCGCCGCTAAATTCCAATGTTGGCCTGCTAAAATCACTCCGCCTAAACCCTAACCCAAGGAGGGTTACCTCGGTTTTTGCTTCAAGCGTGTCGCCTCCTAGAATACCGTAACGTTCACTTTTTTCTGTTAAATCGTTGATTAGTTGTGCATAGGAGTCGCTCTGGTAGTCGGTTCTATTCTCAATCTCCTTTGTTATATGGTCAATCTCATTGTGCAGAGCAATAGCCTCTTCAAAGGCAAGCATTGTTTCGTTAATAACAGTTCGTGAGTTGGCAACATCCATCTGTTGAGGCAGGTAACCAATACTAACCTCTTTGGGAATGTTAATACTTCCGCTGGTAGGAGCCATTTGGCCTACAATAAGTCTTAGCAGGGTGGTTTTTCCGGCACCATTCTTTCCCACAAGACCAACCCTCTCTTTGGAACTAACCAAAAAACTGATTTGCTTAAAAAGATCGAAGCCTCCAAATGAAACTGTTAGCTGATTTAGTGAAATCATCCTATTACCTTTTGAGGTGCAAAAGTATGAAATATAGCTCAATCCGCAAGTTGGGTAAAGGTTAGTAGGGTACAGTTTTAGCTAATCTTACCTAAATTTAACCCACTGGGTTCAGCTATTGGGTGTATAACATTCCCTTTTTTCGCTTTAATAACCCCGTTTTTTCCTAATTTTGAATTTTGCTATTGTACCATGTAAGCAAAGCAGCGTGTATAACCAAAAAAAATTGAAACCTTTAGACATATGAAAACAGCAATTGTAACAGGAGCAACGGCTGGCATAGGAAAGGCCACAGCAGTTATGCTAGCACAGAATGGTTTTAGGGTAATAATAACCGGACGCAGACAGGAGAAACTGGACTCGTTAAAGCATGAAATTAAATCGCTGCACAAGCAAAAAGTATTGCCCCTGTGCTTTGATATAAGGAATTTTAGTGAAGTTGAGAGTGCCCTTGGAAAATTGCCGGCTGAGTGGAGTAAAATTGATGTTTTGGTTAACAATGCAGGACTTGCAGTGGGGGTAAACCCTATTCAGGATGGGGTAATTGATGATTGGGAGAGGATGATTGATACCAACATCAAGGGCTTGCTTTACGTTACAAAAATAGTGTCAAGGAGAATGATTGAGCAGGGGAGCGGGCATATTGTAAATATTGGCTCTACTGCTGGAACGCAGGTTTATGAAAACGGCAATGTTTACTGTGCTACTAAGCATGCTGTTCATGCCCTTTCGCAGGGTATGCGCATCGATTTGCTCAAACATGGTATTAAGGTAACAGAGGTACGACCTGGGTTAGCCGAAACTGAGTTTTCTGTAGTTCGCTTTAAAGGCGATATTGAAAGTGCCAAGAAACCCTATATGGGTCTGATTCCGCTTTCGGGCGATGATATAGCAGATGTCATACTGTTTGCCATTACGCGTCCTTCACATGTTAACCTTAATGATATTGAGGTTACTCCAACGGCGCAGGCAAGTTCTTACTATGTTTTCAGAAAGTAATCCACATAAAAATTTTATGAAGTATAACCACAAAGAGCTACTTAGCTATACCACCCAACTTTTCATGGCTATGGGTTGTAATAATGCCCATGCACGGGTAGTTGCCGATGTTTTAATTGCAGCCGAGTTAAGGGGTATTCCATCGCATGGTTTAATGCGTGTAAAAGATTATTATCAAATGGTGGCATCGGGCAGGATTAATGTTAATCCAAAGGTTAGCGTTGTTCACCAAACACCATCAACAGCAACTGTTGATGGCGATAATGCCTTGGGGCCAATTGCAGGTAAAGAATCGATGATGCTAGCAATTGAAAAGGCCAAGGTAGCCGGCAGCGGTTGGGTTGCAACACGTAACAGCAACCATTTTGGTATTGCCGCATTTTACTCTATGATGGCTCTTGATGAGAATATGATTGGCATAGCGCTCACCAATGCAAACCCGTTGGTAGCACCCACCAATAGCACAGACCGCTTATTGGGTACAAACCCCATTGCGGTTGCAATACCTGCAGGTAATCAACCTCCACTGGTTGCCGATTTTGCAACAACTCCCATTGCCAGGGGTAAACTTGCAATTAAAGCAAAACAGGGTCTTAAGGTCTCGCATGGTTTAGTTCAGGATAAAGAGGGAAACCCCACAACCGATCCATCGGCCATTGAAAAGGGTGGAGCAATTGTAACCCTGGGGGGTGATATTGAGCATGGTGGGCATAAGGGTTACTGCTTAACCGCATTGGTCGATATTTTTTCATCGGTGTTATCGGGAGCCAACTTTGGGCCTTTTGTTCCTCCACAGGTGGCATATCTTCCATTACTTGAGAAATCGGAGGGAAAGGGTTTAGGTCATTTCTTCGGTGCATTCAGAATTGATGCTTTTCGTCCAGGCGATGATTTTAAAAAATCAATGGACCAATGGATTGAAACCTTTAGGAGTGCTAAACCAAGCAACCCAGATATTAAAGTGCTTGTACCCGGAGATATTGAGAGGATAAATTATTACGAAAATATTGTGAGTGGGATAACAATTTTACCCCAAGTACTTAACGACTTAAATAGCGTTGCCAAGGAGCTTGATATTCCATTACTAGGGTAATGTGTTAATTTGAACATTACGGGCATGTCTAATGTTTCAACTTTATAATTGTGGTAATGGTAAGATGATTTATATCAAGTAAAATCATTAGTAGTTTGTGCAACAACTATTCATTTGTGAAGTATATTTGTTATGAAATCTTCAAACAACATTAAGTTCAAAATTTGATTAAAAGGATTTTTCTCAATCCCATATTAACTTGAATACAATGAAAGCAAAAAGATTATTTTCAGCCCTAGCAACACTATTTGTTATTAGTGTGTTAGTTAGTTCATGTCATAATAATATTCCATGCCCAGTTTACGCCGACAATGAAAATGTGGAAGAAATTGTTCAGCCAGGTTAGTATATTGTTTTTTTTATTTATCTTGTCCCCGATAAAAAAACAATTATCATGAAATTGAAGAGGAAATATTTGGTGGTGCCTCAAAATCGGCCCAG
>CALGIR010000273.1 GCA_937915475.1 uncultured Bacteroidales bacterium | reverse complement strand
GTTTTTCCTTGTGCCCAATCGAAATTCTTACCTATGGGTGGTGCTCATTGTACCTTTGGTTGCGATTGTTACCATAAGCTTAAGCTCTATTTTAGAACCCTATTTTCTGCCAGTATACTCTCTGCCATTTAACCTAGTAGCATTGGTGTTTCTTTACGTTTTAAAGTTTAGGGTAAACAATAAGGCAAATTTAAACCTTGTTTACATTCAGCAAAACTCGCCTGAAAAAAACCTTTACTCCTTCTTAAACTTTAAGGAAAGGTTTGGCAAGGATACACCCATTCCAATTCACTTGCCGTTTCATGGTGAATGGACTGTAACACAAGGGCATAATGGAGAGCACACGCATAAGGATAGCTGGAGGCATGCTTGGGATTTTCAGATAAAAAATGATGAAGGAAAGACCTACGAGAATTCTGGTGATTTTGTTGGGGACTACTATTGCTACGGAAAAAATATTGTTGCCCCAGCTATGGGAATCATCGAAGCGATTATTGATGACGTTCCCGACAATATAATTGGTGAGAAAAATCTTGAGTATAACTGGGGAAACACTATCGTGATTAAGCACACAGAGTACCTTTTCTCTAAACTTAGCCACTTAAAACCACAATCGATAGAGGTAAGGGTTGGGCAAAAGGTTGAGCAGGGCGAATTACTAGCAAAATGCGGAAACTCGGGCAATTCTCCATATCCACATCTTCATTTTCAGCTTCAGGGCACGCCACACATCGGGTCAAAAACCATTGACTATCCATTAAGTAACTACCTAAAAAAGTTAGGCAATAGGCTTGAATTAATAACTACTGCTTCGCCAAGCAGGGATGATGTTGTACTGAATATCCAAATAAACTCAGCCTTACGAAAGGCTTTTCACCTAACTCCTGGTCAAAAATTTATGTTTGAACTGAGCGAACCCATCGGAGCCAATGTTGAGTGGGAAGTAAAGATTGATTACTACCTAAACAAATACATTGAGTGTGATACCTCAAAATCTAGAGCCTACTTCAAAGTTGACGAGGCCATGCTTTACTTTACCCATTTTGAGGGTGATAGAAAATCATTGCTTTACTATTTCTATCTGGCTACATTTAAAGTTTGCTTTGGATACTCCAAAGGCCTTAGGATAGTTGACACATATCCTATCAATATGGTATTCAAGCCAAACCAACATTTTATTCACGATTTTATTGCGCCCTTTACCCAGTATATAAAGGGGAAGTATTCATTATCGTATAAAGGAGCCGAAAATTCATTGGCTGAAACTCAAATTACGCTTGATGCAACTACATCTGCACTAGTTTTTAATAATGAGAGAGATAGAATAATGACATCAATTCATATTGATGGCACTGGTTTAAGCCGAATAGAAATTAACCACAAAAAAAGAAAGTATTTTGCTAAACGGCTGGAATACGTATAGACACAAAAATAGCGTCTTAATAAAATCCATGAGAAAGTTCATAGCATTATTACCCTTACTCGTCTTTCTTGCATTTCATGCAATTGGGCAAAACCAGGCTGACATACTTAAAGTAGATACTGTGACCTATGCCCTTTGGCAAAAAGGAGATTGGAAAAATCTAATTAAGGTTGGTAAACAGGCTCTCAATTCCAGTATCGATTTTTACTACTTAAGAGTACGGATGGGAATTGCCTACTATGAAACAAAGAACTATCATGCTGCCATTTATCACCTTGAAAAAGCATACCAGATAAGCCAGCAAGAATCTTACCTTAAAGAATACCTGTACTACTCATACCTTTTTGCTGGAAGATCTATGGAGTCACGAATTATATACTCAACTGCCGACTCCTTACTTAAAAAAAGAATTGGGTACAAAAAGAAAAATTTTATTGATGAGATTAGCCTTGAGTACGGACATAGAATAGTGGTAGATGATAAAGCTATTGAGAATTTTCCGACCGACTATACCGCTCCAAATGATGGTTTTCAGGAGATAACCAGAAGTTTAAACACCTTTAATATTGGTCTAAGACATAATGTTTTTCGAAAGTTTTCGCTAAATCACGCCTATACAAATATTCAAAAAGAATCATTCAAACACCTATTAGTAAACGGAACCATTGAGGAAATTGATAATTCTAAAACATCGATAAACCAATACTACCTTTCTGGAAACTCTAGAGTAGGGAAAAGCCTAAACCTGCTCTATGGAATACACTTTTTAAACATCCGTTATCCAGTAGAAATACCATATTTTAGCCAAGGCAATATTTTTACTACCACAGAAACCATAAGCCAAACCGATTTGGTTGGATTTATGTCGTTTTACAAAGACCTAAAGTACTTCACATTAGGAGCATCTGGTTCATTTGCAAACCTTAACTCAGCCGTTCAAGCCCAAGGTGATTTAAGCCTAGCTCTTTACCCTTTGGGTAATTTAAACCTTTATGCTGTCTCAACAGCCTCGTTTCAAAGAGAGCTATACTCAAACAGAAAATATAATGATGAGCTAATTTTCAACCAGTTGATTGGACTTAAAACACTAAATTTTTTATGGTTTGAGGGGCATATAACCTTTGGCAATCTTAGTAACTTTGTTACCAACGATGGGGCTTCAGTTTTTAACGGAATAGGAATAATAAAACAAAATTTTGGTGGTAGAGCCATTGTACTAATCAACCCTAAACTGAATTTTAAAATTAGCTATACTTATAGCCAAATAGAAAGCTCATTTATTGAAAGTTTAAATGTTGACAAAAAACACAATCCCATTGAATACAATAACCACTCAATTACAGGAGGACTAGTATGGAACTTATAAAAAAAGCAGGCCTAATACTAACAGTTTTGTTGGTAACGGCACTACAGAGCAATACTTTTAGTCAGGATAACGTAACTACTGCCTTTAAGGAGAGCTATGCTCTTGAGCAAAAGGGCGAATATATAAAAGCTGCCGAAAGGCTTCACAAAGCATACAATAATGACTCGTATGAGCTAAACCTAAGGCTTGGCTGGCTATACTACTTGGCGGGCAAATTTAATGAGTCTGAAAACTATTACGGGAAAGCAATATCGCTAAAACCCTACTCTATTGAATCGCGGCTTGGCAAGACTTATCCGCTTGCTGCACAAGCTAAATGGGATGAGCTTATTACGCTCTATACCAAAATTTTAGAGATTGATCCACAAAACTCACTAGCAAACTACAGCATGGGACTTATCTACTATAATAGAGGAAACTATGAGTTCGCTGATAAATACCTTGATAAGGTTATTAACCTGTACCCATTCGATTATGACACCATGATACTGCTTGCATGGAATAAGTTAGCCCTTCTGAAATTTAAGGAGGCAAAAGTCCTTTTTAATAAAGCGCTACTGCATACTCCCGATGATGCTTCTGCCCTTGAGGGTTTAAAGATTATTAAATAAAAAACATTAACTAAGCCTTACACCTAACACTAGCATATCATCAACCTGCTTTTTATCGCCTTGGTACTCTTCAATGGTTTTTACTAAGGCTTTCTTTTGCTCCTTAATATCAAGAGTACAAATATCCATTAAAAGTATTCTGAAATTTTGAAGCAAAAACTTGATGTTTCTCTCCCCCCCAAATTGATCAGCATATCCATCGGAGAAAAGGTAGAGCATATCGCCCTTCTTAAGTTGTAGGCTTAAATTGGTAAAGGGCTCCGATACGAATATGTGATGTCCAATTGGCATTTTATTGCCCCTTAATTCCAGTAGCGACACCCCGTTCTGCTGACTCAACCTAGGGTTTTGTGATTCAGCAGAGACATTAAAGGTTCCTTCCCTAACAACAATGGCCGAGAGATAAGCACCAGCAAATTCCATTTCGAGGGTACTGGGATTAATGATTACAATTGTCATATCCATCCCATCTGCTTGATCTACTTTTCCCCCCTGCTGATTTAGCGACATGATGACCATCTCCCTCAGCTTCGTTAGCATATCGGCAGGGCTTAATATCTCTGGCCTACTCGAAATTTCCCTTAAAAGGGTTATTCCCAACATGCTCATAAATGCACCCGGCACTCCGTGCCCGGTGCAATCGGCTGCAGCCAAAAGCACATTACCGTTCATTAACTTTGTTGCCCAGTAGAAATCGCCACTTACGATATTTTTTGGTTTGTAAAAAACAAACGAATCCCAAGACAGCTTCTCTAGCATCATTTCACCTGGCAAAACAGCACTTTGAATACGACTTGCATAGGTAATGCTATCGGTAATCTGACGCTGTTGCTCGGCTATCTGATCGCGCTGCCTAGTTACAAAATCTCTTTGCTGCTCAATTTCCTCTTTCTGGCTCTCTATCTCCCTATTCTGCCTACTTATCTCATTATTCTGCTCAAGCAGAACAAAATTAATTCGCTTCTTTTCTCGGTAGTTGTAAAAGATAAAACCCGCCAATGCACCCGCCAGTAAGAATGCCACCACAAAGAAAATCAACACCACCCTTTGCCGATCGAGTCTAGCCTCTTGAAGCGCCTCCCGTTGCCTTGCCATCAACTCCTGTTCCTTCTCACGTTTTTCAAACTCATACTGCATCTCTAATCGCGAAATATCGTTTGAGTTTAAGCTATCCTTATAAGCAATATGATTAATATAGGTATCTAACGACCTCCGATAATTATCCTGTTTGGAATAAACTTGCGATAGGCTAAGGTATGCCTCACTAATATCGGGCAAAAGCCTATGCTGCTTAGCAAAACTAAGGCTTTGAGCAAAGTAAATATTTGCAGCACCTAACCGCCCTTCATCCATTTCTATTTGCCCTAAATAGCGATACAGTGGAGCAATATCAATGCTATCAGCAACCTGCTCTTTTAGCTCCAGTGCTTTC
>CALGIR010000272.1 GCA_937915475.1 uncultured Bacteroidales bacterium | reverse complement strand
AAGGAATATGGGGGACTCAACGCTTCAAATAAAGCACAGGCATATTTACC
The DNA here is from genome assembly GCA_937915475.1 of uncultured Bacteroidales bacterium. Classification (GTDB taxonomy): domain Bacteria; phylum Bacteroidota; class Bacteroidia; order Bacteroidales; family Tenuifilaceae; genus Perlabentimonas. The sequence continues at coordinate 3,926 of CALGIR010000272.1, read as the reverse complement.
ACTGCTACCAAGCAGATCCAGAATATGGAAAGGGAGTAGCAGCGGCAATGAATATTTCGATTGATGATGTGGATCTAAATCTGCCAAAGAGAGTCTCTCGTGAAAATCAGATTAGAGCCAACAATATGCATCCAGAATTAAACATACCTACTGCGCCAGCAGACCCTGGAGTAGAGATAGATACAAATACAAAAGATTATATAGCACCTAAAGAAGACCCATGGTTGCTGTAAAGCTTAAATAAATTGTAAAACCAAGTTAAGTACCCAGCCTGACCATCCCACAATTTATTGGTCAGACTGGGCCACTTTGAAAAAGATAAAAGTTGGATGTTTAGTTTTTGTTGGATGAGAAAAGCGGAATACTTTTTAATAAACCAAAGAATAATCTGGTAGCCATATATTGTTGTTAGCTGTAATCTTCAAAAGTGAAGAGTTCCTGAATGGAAGTTTTAATACTAATCATTATTGGTTTTGTTATCATTTACAGGCTAAATGCATCCCAACGGAAGAGTGGAAAGGTGAATGGAGAGTTGCAAGGGAATTGAAATCGTTGGTCGAATCATAATTTTTCTTCACAAAAAAAGAGGGGAAAATCCCCTCTTAATAAATATTGTCAGCAAAGAAAACCTACTCTTTAATAATCTTTAAAAAAGTTGTCTCACCACTACTGCTTTCTATTTTAAGCAGATATAGCCCTGACTTAACATTATCGGTACTGATAAAACTCTTAGGATTACTAACCGTTAGTATGGGTTGACCAATTATGCTGTAAAAGGTTACTTGCTTAATCTGCAAAGAGGATTCGATGCTTATGCCTGAGCTAAATGGGTTTGGGTAAACCCTAACCATATCCAACCCGTTGTTACCAATGCCGCTTATTGGCGAAAAGGTAGCGGTTACCTCCATATCCTCCAGAATGGTTATGGTTTGGTTTGCATCAGCTGATACCAAATCGCCTGTCCACCCTTCAAACTTAAAACCGTTATTGGGAATTGCCAATAAGTTTAGGTCTGTTTCATCCTCAGCCGTAATTGGGGTGGTATACGCAATATCATCAACTTTAACTACTCCATTGCCTATAATGACTATGGTTAGCGTAAACTCATCTATTTTAGGGATTACCACAAACGTAGGGCTAACAGCAGTATTCTCATCATTATCAATAGCCTCAATAGCATAGTAAACATCACCATTTGCTAGCGGCAATTGTAGTGAAACCGAATAAGTATCATCAGCCACAAACTCCATAGCAATGGTTTGGTTAAGGTTTTCCGAAGAGTTACCATATTTTAGCGATACCTGCTGAATGCTACCATCTGGGTCGGTTACCCCCGCCATAAACGTAACCTCATCGTTGGCATAAGGGTTCACGGGCGAATGCAATATATCGCCAAATACAGGCGATTGTGGTGGTAACTCAAGACTAGTCCACCCCAAATTATCAATGGCAATACGGGTTATACCATCCGAAACGAGCTTTATGGTAAAATTGCCACTTGTATTAATGTTATTAAATATTGCATGACCAGTTTCCGTTGAAACCTCAACGGGATTGCCTATTTGCACATCGTTAATAAATAGGGTTATGGTTCCGCCCGAGCCTGAAAACTTTTGTTGATGATCGAAAGTGATAGCGGAAACACCTCCCGAAAGGGTTTGGGATAGCAAATAAGGAGCACCTGCATGTTTAAAGCATATTGCACGTCCATCAATCTCCTCATCGGTACGGGCACTTGTGGCTGACCAAGCAATATCGTTATCGCCTGTCCAACTTCTATTGGAGTATGATGAACTCGACTCTGGCATTAAGGTAAAGGTTTCTACAAGTTCACCACCCAAGTTTCCTCCTGAAACACTTATGGTAAAAGCCTGGGTTTTGCTTAACCCTTCGTGGCTGGCAAGCAATACCACATCATTATCACCAATATGAACTTCGGTAGGGGTGCCATAAAGAATGGCTGTACCATTACCATTATCCGTAAGCGTTAACCATGTGGGTATTGTGGTTGCGCCAAAAGCAATAGATGCTGTAGCGTTCCCCACAACACCAGCCTGCGCTGTATACGAGTACTGCTGATTAACTGTAGCAGAAGTTATGGGTGTTGAATTAAAAATAATTTCGGGGACAATAACCTCAACCTCAATACTAAATGACTGGTTCACGGATGTTTCACCATCGGTTGCCGTAAGCACAACGCTGTGTATTCCCTCGTCGGACACGGATGGAGTACCCATAAGATTTGCCGAGCCATTTGAACCGCCTGTAAATGTTAGCCAATCAGGTTTTACTGTACAATTTATGGTAACTGAATTTCCGCTTCCACTCGTTGCTGTTACGCTATAGGTGTATTGCTCATCAGCCAATACTTCAGTAGCAGGTGCGGATGTGAACTGTACTCCTGTTGTACCATCTCCCCAAATTAAATTCACATACTCTGGGTGGTCAATAAATGGGTTACGGTTGAACTGATAATCTTCGTATATTTTGTTATTTCTATCAATTTCCTTTTGGCTAACCGGATCCTGCTCATGCCAATCCATTAGTAGGTTAACAGCCCATTCGGTATAAGCGGGGTAAGAGGTCCCGTTTAGCATGGGGGAACTCCAACCTGATATATTGCTCTCATATCGGGTTGCCATGTAAAAATATCCACGGGCAAAATCTCCTTTATACTCATCAATGGGTTCAAAAACAGTGCCTGAGTAGCCAGGGTATGAGCATGTTCCTTTCTTTGAGCCATTGGTAGATGTCCACGAAGGGCTTCCAACTTCTCCAAACGGATAATTACCTCGTTGCCCATTTACATAACCATCGGTTGGAACCAAATGAAACATATCGGAATACATTGGTGTTCCGTCGTTAAACCAACTTTTAGGGAAAGAGTGCTCCCTATTGTAACAACTACCCTCGCCACTGTAATTTCCGCACTGATCGGTAATAAATGTAAACTCATATGCTGGAGTACCCCCAGGAACATCGGAGTACATATCCCATACCTTACCGTTTGGTTTCTTATCGGTATACTGAAAAGCCGTCCATAGGGCTTTATAGCTTAAACTATTATGGTTGCCAATTATACTGCTTAAGGCTGTTTTTAATTCAGCACCGGCTAACCCATTTGCATCATCGTAATAGCCGTTGGGAGCCTGTGCCCACGAAAAGAAATAGATAGAGAGGGAAAAGCTAAAAAAGAGGAGTAATTTCTTCATAACAAAAAACTGTTAAATATTTGAGTTGATAATTGTACGACAACCTCCAGAATTGGGTCTATCAAAAACGGGGAGAACAGTCCATTGATAAATCAAATAAAAAAGGAGCGTAAATATAGTGTTATAAATTAAACGAACTATTCAGTTAGGTATAATAGTTACGCCAATTGCCAAAAAATCTCGTGTAATACTAAAACGATAATTATCTTAAACTTTGCAGTATGAAACAAAGTATATGTGCGGGCGAGCAATAGTTTGATTGTTGATTACAAGGAATTTAAAAATCTAGTTCTACAACTGTAATTCCTGTACCGCCAAACTCTATATGCTCGTCGGCAAAGGTTTTAACAAATGGCATGGTCTTTAAGAAACTCCGTATCTCCTCACGAAGAATTCCACTGCCCTTACCATGTAACACTCTTACACGATGGATGCCAATCATGGCGGCCTCATCAATCAAATCCTGCACCTCTTCCAGCGCCTCATTGGTTCTATATCCCCTAATATCAATATCAGACTTAAAGTTAAGTCTCTTCTTATTCAAATCGAACCCCACGCCTGTTTGGGGCGACCGCACTATTCGCTCTGTTCTACGATACTCGGTTAATGAAACACGCTCAAGCCTTTTTGCCTTGATACTTGTAATCATGCTACCAAATGCAACCATGGCATTTTTGCCATCAATCTGCATAACCTCCCCCACGGTATCTTGCC
>CALGIR010000271.1 GCA_937915475.1 uncultured Bacteroidales bacterium | reverse complement strand
AAATGGCTATAATATCCTGTAACTCCTTATAACGTTGTAATAACTGCTTAACATCTTGGGCAGTGGTGTAATGCTCTTCACCCACAACTTCGGCACTTAGAATGCGTGAAGTGGAATCGAGAGGATCAACAGCCGGGTAAATACCCAGTTCAGAAATTTTTCTGCTCAGAATAGTGGTTGCGTCAAGGTGCGAGAAAGTTGTGGCTGGTGCTGGGTCTGTAAGGTCATCAGCAGGCACATAAACTGCTTGCACCGAAGTAATTGAACCTGTATGAGTAGATGTAATCCGTTCCTGCAATATCCCCATTTCTGTTGCCAGCGTTGGTTGGTATCCTACAGCCGAAGGCATTCTACCTAAAAGCGCAGACACTTCGCTGCCAGCTTGGGTAAACCTAAAAATATTATCGATAAAGAACAGGATGTCATGCCCTTTGCCATCACCACCGGCACCATCACGAAACGATTCGGCTACGGTTAATCCGCTTAACGCAACGGTGGCTCTTGCGCCTGGCGGTTCGTTCATCTGTCCGAAAACAAGTGTTGCCTGCGATTTTTTTAGTTCCTCCCTATCAACCTTAGAGAGATCCCATCCTCCTGCCTCCATGTCCTCTTTGAACTCCTTGCCATAGCGAATAACATCTGACTCGATCATCTCACGAAGCAAGTCGTTCCCTTCGCGGGTACGCTCGCCCACACCCGCAAAAACCGACATCCCTTCATACCGCTTGGCAATATTATTAATAAACTCCAGAATGAGTACTGTTTTGCCTACACCAGCACCACCAAAAAGGCCTATTTTCCCTCCTTTTGAATATGGTTCAAGCAAATCAATAACCTTAATACCGGTAAAGAGAACCTCGTTATCCGTACTAAGATTTTCAAACTTTGGCGGATCGTTGTGAATCTGGTACTCGCCCTCTTCGCTAAGCTCTCCCAGCCCATCAATTGGAGCACCAATTACGTTCAAAAGCCTTCCTTTAACTTGATTGCCAGTGGGCACCGTAATTGACTTTCCAGTTGAAACCACTTCCATTCCACGATACAAACCATCTGTAGAGTCCATGGCAATGGTACGAATAGTACTTTCGCCAATGTGTAACTGACACTCAACAATAAGATTAGAACCATCATCACGGGCAATACTTAACGCTTCATGAATATCTGGCAGGTCTGCTGTTCCGCCGGAGAAAGACACGTCCACTACTGGACCAATTACTTGAATAATTTCACCAACAATTTTTGACATAATATTCTTTTTACTATCGTTCGTTCTACAAAAATAACCTTATTGCTAAAACATTGGCAATAAACTCAGTTTTTTTGATGATGATATTAGCTAACCTTTCTCTTTCTCGCTCTAAACCAGCCTCCAAAAATTATTAAAACTATCTGGTAGCTTGAAAATAAAGAGACATGAAACTATTGAGCGTTGATTCAAATTGGCTTTTAACATCTTCCTGTCCATATCTACTGGCAATTCCTACCAACTCCTGCAAAACTTGTGTATTTAGACTGATGTCATACTCTACCATTCTTTGTTGATATGGTTTTAGGCTATAGAAATACTCTAAATTCTCAATACAGTAATTAGCATAACCAGTTAAAAGATCATTGGCTTTAACTGTTTCGTTTGCATTATAATAGGTCTCAATGTGCCCAATTGTAAATATGTCGTATGGAAATTTATTAAAGGGTAGTAGTTCGCTTATTCTATCAACAACACTTACTGCCGAATCGATTTTATTTTGAGCAATTAGCTCCTCTGCTAATCGGTTAAAGTTACTCCTGAGTCTCAGGACCAAAGCGGTTCTTTGAACATTATGATCAACCATAACATCTGAACTTTCAAGCCCTCCCCACTTAAAGTTTTCCATATAGTTGGTGTAAACCTTACCAACATTCATTCTGCCAACAGACAAATAATCGGTTGCCTCTGTTTTTATGGGCACCAAGCGGTAAGCAAACCCTTCGTGCTGAAGATAATTGGACAAGCCAACATCTGAGTCACCTCCTGTTGACACAAAGTATATTGGACGTTCCCAATTGCTATTGGCAATAATTTCGAGAACCATCATTTCATTTTTTTGGATGTACTCTTTATTTATTGTCCATTGCATCTCATCAACAATAAGATTAGCGTTCTCTGGTTTTACTACACCCTTTGAAAGAATTAAATCTTTATCAACGGTAATTTTTAGCTTGTTTGTAGGCAGATAATCAATGTATTCACCATTCGGTGTTCTGTGACGGGTCTCGGGATTATCACTACCCACAAAATCCATAAGCCTTTTAAGTTCGTAGGGTTTATTTACCTTATCAATAATATAAACAACATCGCGTATTCCCTGCACAAACTTATCAAAATCCATGGTAATAGGCAGTGGATCGGAATCGTACGCTTTCCACTTCATCTGCTCGGTATACCAATCGGTACCTAGCAAACTGAGGTTTACAACCCTAACATCTCTTCTAATACCCTCTACCTCTTGCGCATACCACAACGGAAAAGTGTCATTATCGCCATTGGTAAAAAGAATTGCATTGGGTTCGCATGAGTTTAAGTAGTTGTAGGCAAAATCGCGTGCAAAAGTACGTCCCGAACGATCGTGATCGTCCCAGTTTTCAGCTATAAGTACTATCGGCACGCTAAAGGCTAATAATATTGCCAATCCGGCTGATAACAATGGCTTAAAATATTTACTTGCAGTTTCGTAAAGTGCTAGTACACCAATTCCTATCCAGATAGAAAATGCATAGAAGGATCCGACATAAGAGTAATCGCGCTCTCGAGGTTGCAGAGGTGTTTGGTTAAGATAAACAACAATAGCCATGCCCGTTAGCACAAAAAGGAGAGTAACGACCCAGAAGTTTTTCTTATCGCGAACAAATTGATATACCAGTCCGAACACTCCCAAGATTAATGGCAACATGTAATAGGTATTCCGCGCAGGATTATTGAGCATTTCTGGCGTTAACCTATCCTGATTGCCCAGCCTAATAGCATCTAAGGGTTTAATCCCTGTAATCCAATTACCATTTAGCAAATCTCCATGCCCCTGCTCATCATTTTGCCGTCCTACAAAATTCCACATAAAGTAACGCCAATACATGTGTCCAATTTGATAGGTGATAAAAAACCGAGTATTCTCAGCAAAAGTTGGCACGCGCTTAACCTCCGATTCTCCTCTTGAATTTTGGATTCTGATAGGCCTTCCCTTAACATCACCCCAACGTTTGTACTCACTAACATGATCGTCTCGCCAGCTCCACATCCGCGGAAAAACGGTTTGAAAACGCTCATCGTGTTTATAAACCGTTTTTAAAAATGCTTTTTCGTAACGCCCATTCTTTCGGATATAGGTTTGCTTGTCCTTGCTATCAACCACGGGGGCATTATAGTAATGACCTGTTACTAAGGGTCGATCGCCATACTGCTCTCTATTTAAGTAGTTGAGTAACGAAAAAACTGTTGAAGGGTTGTTTTGGTT
>CALGIR010000270.1 GCA_937915475.1 uncultured Bacteroidales bacterium | reverse complement strand
CCAATAAAACCAATTGCCCATGCAATTACTAGTATAACAGCAATGATGTAAAGTACGTTTCCCATGATTTAAAATTTTAGTGATTATTGTTGTAAATGATTTTTAGTGCAAACTATGTTGATTTCAAAAGTTCCTATTTAGTTTAATATATGCCAAATAGACCATTTAATTGTATCAATATTCTCATTGTTCTTTTTCAAATAAAATCCACAGGGTAGTTTTATTTGAACTTTCCAAACTTTAGTAGATGTCTTTATCTTTAAGAGTTTGGTTTTATTGCAATTTAAGCTAGACCTGTAAACCATTTCAATTATTTTATTGAGTAATTTGTATTGCTTGTCGTGAATTGTTTTTGTAATTATAATTTATATGCATGAATTAATGCGTAGTCAAATGTATTCCCTTTTGCTTATGTGGTTGTTACATAATTTTATGAATATGTTACATTATTCACACCTTTGAAGTAGTTTGTTTTTTTTGATGATGAAATTTGCTTTGGGTTTTAAAAATAGAGCAAGGTGTGCCAAAGTGCCTGTTTTAAAATGCTTTTGAAACCAATAAAGGATATCCTTTCAAATGTTTTAGGGTTTAACTGGTATTTGGAATATATAGAGAAAACAGAGTAAAATATAAAAGGATAGCTTAATTTTAACGAGATAAATAAATGTTTAGAAGGGTAATAAGAAAGTGGAATTTGCGAGATATTTTATGAGGGCAAAACTTAAATAAAACCAAATTAATTCCTCTTATAAAAACCCTTACTATCTTTGCAACTTAAATGTAATAGCCATAATCATATACCAAAAATAATGTAACCTTGATACAATTCAGTGATATTATCAATGCCCAGTCGGTATTAAAAAATGTTGTAAAGTTTACGCCACTTGAGCGTAGTAAATCCTTTTCAACCATGTCGGAGGCCGATGTTTATCTGAAACTGGAAAATTTTCAGACTACCGGTTCCTTCAAAGTGAGGGGAGCCTATTACAAAATTAAAAGCTTTACCCCCGAAGAAGCCGCTAAAGGCGTGCTTTGTGCTTCTGCAGGCAACCATGCCCAGGGTGTGGCTTATGCTGCTTCAAGTTTGGGTGTGAAAAGTACGGTGTTTATGCCCGTATTTGCTCCTCCGCTTAAGGTAATCGCTACGCGGGCCTATGGCGCCGAGGTGGTGCTCATCGGCGACACCTTCGATGATGCATTTAATGCAGCTATAGAATTTGGCAAGAAATCGGGTGCCACTTTTGTGCATCCGTTTGACGATCCGTATATTATTGCAGGACAAGGTACAATTGGCCTTGAGATATTCGATCAGCTGCGTGAGGTGGAAGATGTGGTAGTACCCATTGGTGGTGGCGGGCTGATTGCCGGCATTGCCATTGCTTTGAAACAGCTCAATCCTAATATACGCGTGATTGGTGTGGAGGCTGATGGCGCACAATCTATGAAAGCTTCCATGGAAAAAGGGGAACTGGTTACCCTCAATTCGGTAGATACCATTGCAGACGGTATCGCTGTTAAATCGCCAGGTAAACTCACTTTTGATGTAACTCGCAAATTGGTAGACGAACTGGTAGTGGTAAATGATGCCGAGATGGCTCGGACGGCCTACCTATTGCTACAACGTGCAAAAATCCTCGTCGAGCCTGCTGGTGCGGCAGCAATGGCAGCCCTACTTTATCAAAAAACCAGTACAAAAGGTCGAAAGGTAGTCCCAGTAATTAGCGGTGGAAATGCAAATATGTCCATACTCGAACAAATCCTTGATAAGGGTGTGATGGATGAAGGCTTACGTGCCCGTATTCAGGTACTTATCCCTGATAGGGCCGGAAAGTTAAAGGAAATTATCAATATTTTGGATAAGATGAAGTCGAGTATTCACGATATTGAGCACGAACGTTCTACCACAAGTGTGCCAGTGGGGCATGTGCAGGTAACCATTACTTTTAATCTGCAGGATACTACCCAGTTATCGATGATATGTAAAGAGTTGGAAAAACGGGGAATGCAATACGAGGTGCTCAGATAGGCAATCCCCTTATTAATAGCAGAAATTTCACAAGTGCAATAAAGATGTTTTGGAAAAACCATATTCCAGCTCTAAACTGGCTTCGGTCTTATAATTTAAAGTTTTTAGGTAAAGATGCTCTTGCTGGTATAACGCTAGCCGCCTACGCCATACCAGTTTCATTGGCCTATGCATCACTTGCTGGCCTTCCCCCGCAATATGGCATATACGGCTATCTTTTGGGAGGGGTTTTTTATGCATTGATTGGAAGTAGCAGGCAACTTGCCATCGGCCCCACTTCGGCAATATCGTTGCTTATTGGGGTTACTATCTCAGGCATGGCCAATGGCGATCTTCAGCGGTGGGCTGATATCGCTTCATTTACAGCACTCGTATTTGCTGGCATGAGCTTATTAGCTTATTTTTTGCGTTTGAGCGGCATAATTAATTTTATTAGTGACACCGTGATGCTGGGCTTTAAAGCTGGGGCAGCACTTGCCATTGCCACAACGCAGTTGCCAAAGTTGTTTGGCGTTCCAGAGGGAGGCAAAAGTTTTTTTACTCGGCTTGTAGCGCTTGTTCAGCAATGGCCGCAATTTAATTACTATGTGCTTGGTTTTGGGGTTGTCGTCCTTGTATTGCTTTTTATGGGGGAGAAATTTTTCCCTGGAAGACCCATAGCCATTCTGTTGGTGATTGCTTCTATTCTGGTTGTTTCGTTAACGCCTTTGGGGAATTTAGGTTTTAGTACAGTGGGTTTGATTCCCGATGGATTACCCCAATTTCATATACCCACTTTATATACAGGAGATATTGATGAAATATTTACGCTTGCTTTTGCTTGTTTTTTGCTGGCTTACATCGAAACTGTTTCATCGGCAAAAACAATGGCTCAAAAACACGGGTATAAAATTAATCCCCAGCAGGAATTACTAGCCCTTGGTATTGCTAACCTAGCTACGGCATTCGGGCAAAGTTATCCGGTAAGTGGGGGCTTATCGCAAACGGCTGTGAATGATAAAGCTGGTGCAAAAACACCCATCTCGCTCATATTTGCATCAATAGTTATTGGGGTTTGCTTGGTAATGTTTACTGGCCTGTTAGAAAATCTTCCTAATGTGGTGCTGGCTTGCATTGTAATTGTGGCCGTTAAAGGATTGGTTGATGTGAAAGAGTTTGTCCATTTATGGAAAACCAATAAAACAGAACTTGTTCTGGCTATAATCGCTGTGATTGGTGTGCTTATTTTTGGTATCCTCGAAGGGGTTCTAATTGCTGCTATTGTTACTTTAGTATTGGTAATCAAGGCGGTTTCGGTTCCACACGTTGCTATTTTGGGAAGGATACCTGGCACACACCGCTACTCCGATGTTGTGCGAAACCCAGACAACGAATTATTCCCACCACTTCTTTTATTCAGGGTTGAATCTTCGGTATATTACTTTAATACCGACTACATCGAAGACCATATCCTATCAAAAGTGGATTACGCCAGCACTTCACTGAAAACAGTTATCTGGGATTTGAATACCTCCCCTCATGTTGACAGGGCTGGCGCAAAAATGATTGGTCAACTTTACCTGGATTTAAAAGCAAAAGGTATTTTGCTCCGTATAGCCAATGCCCGAGCTGGTGTACGCGATATTCTTCGCAATGAAGAAATTGATCATTTGATTGGTAGAATTAGCCGAAAGGTCTCGCTAAACGATATTGTGGATGAAGAGCTGAACAAGTGGAATGAATCAACATAAAGAATAACGGACAACTTTAATTCTACTTTACGAACTTAATTTCGTTGATTTTTCTAACTTCTGTTTATTG
>CALGIR010000269.1 GCA_937915475.1 uncultured Bacteroidales bacterium | reverse complement strand
ATCTTTAAAACCAATCTCTTTGGCAAGGTCGGAGCAATGTACGCCATACTTGGCGTTTTCAGTTGGCAGGTACTCTTCACCCCAAGTGTATAGAACTATTGAGTAGATTACAATAGCGAGTACAAAGTTAACCAGTACACCACCCGAGATAATAAGAAACCGTTGCCAAGCGGGTTTCGAGCGATATTCGTATGGCTGAGGGGGGGTAAGCATTTGATCTTTATCCATTGATTCGTCGATCATCCCAGCAATTTTAACGTAGCCACCTAGGGGCAGCCATCCAATGCCATATTCAGTATCGCCTTTCTTAAACTTAAAAAGAGAGAACCAGGGGTTAAAGAATAGGTAAAACTTCTCAACCCTTGTGTTGAATAACCGTGCGAATGCGTAATGGCCTAACTCATGCAAAAACACAAGAATTGAAAGGCTGAGCAGAAACTGTACTATCTGATTTAAAACTCCCATTGCTAAATTTTTTGTTGTTCAACAGTGCAATTGGCCATTTGTTGAGGGTTACTTAATCAATCTTTTTGCGTACTCACGGGTTACGCTATCGGTTTCAAAATAATTGTGGTAGTTTGGTTTGGCAATAAAGTCAACGTTTAGCAGGCAATCCTCGACAATATTCGCCATTTTGAGAAAACTAATCTTATCGTTTAAAAAAGCTTCAACCGCAATCTCGTTAGCAGCATTAAGTATACAGGGCATGTTACCTCCCTTTACCATTGCTTCACGGGCAAAATCCAGTGCTGGGAATATCTTGGTATCGGGCTCCTCAAAGCTGAAACTTGGGTAACTCGCAAACGAAAAGCGCTCGAAATCAGACTTAATCCTGTTGGGGAAACTTAATGCATACTGTATTGGTAATCTCATGTCAGGTAAACCCATTTGAGCCTTTATTGATCCATCCTCAAATTGAACTAAGGAGTGAATAATAGATTGAGGGTGAACTATAACCTCAATCTGTTCGGGCTTTAGGTTGAATAACCATTTGGCTTCAATTACTTCAAACCCTTTATTCATTAGGGTAGCCGAGTCGATGGTAACTTTATTGCCCATGCACCAGTTGGGGTGGTTAAGGGCATCGGCCTTGGTAACTCTACCTAGCTCCTTGGAAGAGTAATTTAGAAAAGGCCCGCCTGATGCCGTAAGTATAATCTTTTCAATGGCATTATTCTCGCCCACTAAGCATTGGAGAATTGCAGAGTGCTCTGAGTCAACAGGTAGAATTGGTACGTTATTCTCATAGGCTAAGCCCATGATAAGTTCGCCAGCAATAACAAGGGTCTCCTTATTTGCTAAGGCAATTGGTTTTTTTGCTTTTATGGCGCTAATGGTGGGTTTAAGTCCTGAATACCCAACCATTGCAGTCAATACCATGTCAATGGTTTCCATTTCAACTACCTGCGATATTGCTTCGTCTCCAGCATAAACTTTTATGTCGTAATGGTCAAGAGCATCAAGAACTTGTGTGTAAAGTTCTTTGTTTCCTATAACTACCGTGTTCGGTCTATGCTTTATGGCTTGCTGAATTAATAGGCTTGCATTATTGTTGGCTGTAAGTACTTCAACCTCAAAAAGGTTGGGATGACTCTCTATAACCTGCAATGCTTGTGTACCAATTGATCCTGTTGAGCCTAGTATGGCTATTCTTCTTTTCACTTAGGAGATTCTTGTTGCTTAAAAAACTACGTATTGTTCAGGGTTAATGGGGGTCCCATTATGCCAAAGTTCGAAATGGAGGTGTGGTCCTGTTGTTAACTCGCCAGAATTTCCAATAATTGCAATGGCTTCGCCTGCTTTTATTTGTGAGCCTGATTTTTTAAGGAGTTTACTGTTATGCTTGTAAACCGACAGTAAATTGTTGGAATGCTGAATTTGGATAACGTAGCCAGTTTCAAGAGTCCAACTCGAAAAGGTAACGGTTCCGTCGGCAATGGCTACAATAACTTCGTTTGGTGGTGCAACTATATCAACGCCTAAATGACCATGCCGTGCATTGAAAGAGTTAGTTACCACACCCTTAACTGGAGGGAAAAAGTGTAATTTAGTTAGATTGTCCTCTCTTTCGTTCGAAGTATTGATTACCGACAGATTATATAATTCTTCCGACTCTATTTGTAGTCGCAGGAGGGAATCTTCAAGTGAGCGAGCAAAGTTAATATCCTTATATATAATTGAAGTATCAGGAAGGCTTTCTAGGTTATCGGGACTTTCACCTCTAAGAATGGTGTGCAGGTTTCCCAGATATATTTTCCATTGCTGAATTTCCCTTTCAAGACTATCCGTTTTAAATGCATTCTGAACAATAAGCCTTCTAGTAGTCCCATCGGGATAGCCTGGTATAAACTCCCGTATAGGGGTAAATGCAATTAGCACGGTTACAATGGCAATAAGGGTTATAGCAATACCCCCTACTGTAGCTATCAGATTTAAGCGTGATAGCCGCATTACCCAAACTTCTTCAAAGGTTTGATCGTTGTATACGCTTAGCCTATATTTGCTCTTAAGTTTGTTTATGTAGCGTTTTTTCGATTTTGGCTTCGACATAATTATAAATATACAAATTGCTGCAAATATAGCACCTTTTTGTATTTTGACCCTACGCATATCCATTTAAGTGCATGTGCTTGGATGGTAATAACTTTAAAGACTGTTAAAATTTTTATAGTAAAGCAGTAAGCCTTAAAATAAATATCACATATTTTGGGAGTTGTTAATATTTTATTAACTTTGCACCGCATTTAACGAAAGACAGTTTATTTCATACTGAAAATATATTGCGGGGTGGAGCAGTTGGTAGCTCGTTGGGCTCATAACCCAAAGGTCACAGGTTCGAGTCCTGTCCCCGCTACTACCAAGCCCTGAGGAAACTCAGGGCTTTTTTAATTAACTATATGCTTACCGTTTACGCGCTATACCCATCAGTTTATCGAAGGATTTTATGTTGAGTATTTCTAATTTTGTTTAGTTGTGTTTAACTTATTTGAAGGGATATTTTTTTGTAGGGCTTAATTTAAAGTAGCGTACTCCATTTTTTTTATTGCCCATTGGTCGCATCTTGTTATAATTCAGTTAAATATTTTGATTTAAAAGGTTTTTATTATACTTTTGTGGCGTCATATTGCAAACGTCGCAGGGGGCTTTAGTCCCCTGTTTTGCTATAAAAAGGTGTTATAATGATAAGCAAGGAGCGAATTGAGGCTATTGTTAATGAGTGCATTGACTCTGAAAAGGAGTTTGTGGTTGATGTGTCAATATCTGCTAATAACAAGATTTTAGTGCTGCTTGATAGTGATGAGGGAATTTCGATTGACAGATGCGTAAAGGTTAGTAGGAAGATTGAGCAAGACCTCGATGAGGATGACTTGGACTTTGGACTAGAGGTTTCGTCTGCAGGTCTTTCCTCACCTCTTAAAGTGGTACGGCAATACAAAAAGAACTTGGGAAGATCTCTTAACGTTATTTCAAATGACGGCGAAAAAATAAAAGGAAAATTAGTAGAGGTTAATGATAATGACTTTAGCATTGAAGTAGAAGAACTATTGAAACCCGAGGGAAAGAAAAGAAAAGAGTTAGTACTACGTACTGTTACGCTTGCCTATAACGAGGTAAAATCTGCAAAAATTATAATCTCATTTAGATAGGACATAATAAAATATTATCAAACAAATGGAAAACATAAACCTAATTGACACTTTCGCAGAGTTTAAGGACCTAAAGAATATTGATAGGCCGACCATGATGAGTGTGCTAGAGGATGTGTTCAGGAGCATGATTATAAAAATGTATGGCTCCGATGACAACTATGATATCATTATCAATATAGATAAGGGTGACTTTGAGATTTGGCGAAACAGGGAGGTAGTTGAAGAGGGCGAAGTTGAGGATTCTAATAGGCAAATAGCCCTTTCCGAAGCCAAAAAGATTCAGGATGATTATGAGATAGGTGAAGAGTTAACTGATGAGGTAAAGCTAGCCGATTTTGGCCGTAGAGCAATTCTTGCCATTAGGCAAAACTTAACAGCGCGTATTCTTGAACTTGAAAAGAACAATATTTACAATAAGTATAAGGATAGGATTGGAGAAATAATTACAGGAGAGGTATATCAGGTTTGGAAAAGAGAGATACTAGTACTTGACGATGAGGGGAACGAATTACTTTTGCCTAAGAATGAGCAAATCCCATCCGATTTTTTCAGAAAAGGGGATACGGTACGTGCAATAGTGCTTAGGGTTGAGATGCGAAATAATTCACCAATAATCATTCTTTCGCGTACATCATCTGTGTTTTTGGAGCGCTTATTCGAGCTGGAGGTGCCAGAGATTTTTGACGGTTTAATAACCATTAAAAAGATAGTCCGCATACCTGGCGAGAGAGCCAAAGTGGCCGTCGAATCATACGATGAGAGGGTTGACCCTGTTGGGGCATGCGTTGGAATGAAGGGAAGCCGTATTCATAGTATCGTTCGTGAATTACGCAACGAGAATATTGACGTAATTAACTTTACTAACAACCTACA
>CALGIR010000268.1 GCA_937915475.1 uncultured Bacteroidales bacterium | reverse complement strand
TTGGAGCCGAAGGACCCCCAATCTCAAGAAGATTTGAAGTGGCATTAACACCTAGTGATAGTCCTTCGTTCTGAATCAGGCTAAAGAATATATTACCTTCTGTTAAATAAGTGTTAGCTGCAAAAATCGTTGTTGTACCACATTTGTACATTGGATAACCATTAATTGCTTCGGGGCCAAACATTGTTGAACTTCCGAAGAGAAAAAGACTTTCGTATTTAGTGGTGTCAATTATGATACGTTGAGAGGGTGCCATTATCGTTAGATCTCCAATCGAAGCTCTAACGGTCCATTTTATGGCATTTAAACTGTAGCCTTCCTCGGCAATACTGCTAAAAATTTCCTTTTTGGGTACATAAGCCGATGATTCTCCCTGTACGGCATCGAAACTGTAAATTGGGTTTGTAAATGTTCCATTTTCAATGTCGAAAAGCACAGAAACCTCAGGTAAATCAGTCGATTGCGTAACTGTAATGGGTTCCCATTTAAACTCCTGATTTTTAAATTCGGGCTCAGGAAAAAAGGTAGTGTCGAGAGTTATTACCCATTGGTTTTGTGGGGAAATAATAGAAAACGGCGACAAACCCTCGGCGAACCGTTTTATGCTAATATTATAAATAGAAGAATTTTTAATAATATCGCCGTTTGTAGCTTTGACAAGCCATTTTAAACTAACGATTTGCCCAGAAACAACTCCATCAGTTTCAAGAAAATTTTCAATTTGCTGATGAGTTAGTGTGACTTTTGTGTCGACACCTACATTTGCCGAAGGCAAAGTGAATATTGGTTCCGTAAGTATTTCTTCATCTCGATAAAACTCTATGGTGTAGGTTATTGGCTTACTTATTCCGGGCTTAGAGGCTTCCCAACTAAAAGTTACCTCGGTTAAAGTAGCGCCAGAGTTAAGTACTAGCAATTCATTATTGCTAGGTGACTGAAGTGTAAAATCACTTACAGCTTCACCTAATATGTCAAAATCATTTGTATCGTCGGTGCATCCTGCAAAAACGAATATTGAAAGTAGAATTACAATAAATCTATTCATGGCATTCTGTGTTATTTTAAGTCAATCAGAATTTTTGTGAACTCTTCGCTTTTCAGCGTTTTGATCTGGTTGTGGAAGTAATAAATCAGTTTATTTACCTTTTGCCCTTCTGGAAGATTTGATAAATCCAGATGCTCGTTTGGTATTAAGGTAACAGTGTGTTCAGGGATATCCCCATTCATTGTTTTTATTGCAGAAAACACCATTTCGGGGCCAACAGCTGTAATGTCGACATAGGGTCTAATAGTTAAAAGAAGATTTCCAGTATAAGCTGCAAACGTAGCATCATTAGCAATTCCCTGATTAAAGTAAATGGTAATAACATCGTTGGCCGAAACAGTTGCTGGAAATGTACGACCCAGGTCTTCAATAAATGATAGCGATTTAAAAACCAGTTCTTGGTCTTCCGTTTTCATATCAGGATCGCCATAACCTCCACCATCCTTTGGTTTACAAAGGAAACCCATGCTTCGTAAATCGCTTGGGTTAAGCTTAAACATAACAGTTGGAGTGAATACGTATTGATATGTATTTTCATCAATTTTTTCCATTTGCAGATAGGGATTGGAATTTTTCCATGCCTGATCGCCTAAACCATTTAAGGGTTGAACATCATCAGCATCGGGAAACATATCTGGTAATCCACTGGGTTGATCGGTCTTTTCAGTCCAAACCCAAAGGTATATATCCTCTACGCCCCATTGCTCGTACTCGGGGCAAGTGAATTGAACCGTTAGGGTTATCTCGTCTGTAGCGGTTGGCTCCTCGGGTATTGTTGAAACTATTAGCGAACCACAGATCTGACTGTACCCCGAGTAACTGATAAAGGCTATAATTAAGACTAATATTAATCTTTTCATATTTAAGTAATTTATGTTCTACGGTTTGGATATTTCGTAGTTGTAATAGATAACTTCTATATATTCTTCGTCAACCTTTTGTTTTTTAGTTTCACTAACAACTAATTTTGCAGGAGACATCATGAGGTCAGAAAAGCTTGAAAAATTTAGAGAGAGAGTATCAAACTGTGAAACTAAGTATAGTTTTGAGGGATGATCTGGGTGGTTTAATTCCCATGTTCCACTTACGGGCCAGTTAACAAATGCATTACCTTTTACTAATGCAAAACTCTGATCACTGTTTAAGGTGATTGAAACATCTGTGTAGGAGTTGTTGGGAAAAACATTTGTAATATCCAATTCTCGAGCATAGAGTGGGTAGCCTTTTAGGGTAGCATCAACATCTACTTGGGTAACTTTGGTTACATCCCATGTTCCTACCATAAGCTCTGCTTTATCGAAAGGATCACCAACTGGCTTTAGCTCCTCCGGCTTGCAAGAGTAAAGGAGACAAAAAGCCAGAGCGGCAATACTTATGTGAATGAGAAATCTTTTCATATGTCTATTGTTTTGTTTGTAAAGGTACACCTGCCTACCGTCAGGCAGGTATGGAACATCCATGAAGCAATAATTCTTGTGTGTTGACGCTGTTATCATGAATGTTTCATCCTTTCCAATATTTAATTGTTTTAGCAACCTCCCTCAGGATTAGCAGTAAACCCTGGGTTATTTGCAATTTCTGATTGCGGAAACTGAAGTACTGAACCAGGACAATCCCATGGTGCACCTCTTATAATTACTTCTTCTCTGCCCAAAGCTCCAATACGCTTAAGATCTTGTCCTAAATGCCCCTCGAAAATAAATTCGAGTTTTCTTTGATTTCTAGCCTCATTTACTAATGCATTTGCTGTAGTGGGAGCAATCCGGTTTCCAGGGCCATAGGCTCTGTCGAAAATATCTTGAATGTCCTGGATTGCAATGTTAATTTCCCTATTGTTCTCTGCTGCGGACTCTGCCCTTATCAATTTCAATTCAGTAATCGTAATTATGGGTACGCTTAATTGATCCGTATCATTGAACTTTTTGGATACATTAAAACCTTCTTTTTTTCCATACCATGCAATTGCCCTTAAATCAATAGGATCGGAGGTGCCAGTTAGGTAGGCGTTTTGAGTCATCTTTATGAAAGGAACTGCTATATCAGAGCGCATATTTCCAGAGAATTCACCTCCACGGTTTACGTGAATTGTTTCGCCTGCTTGGTTTACGGTAATGGTTACAGACCTAAAAACAGCCTCGTTAGATCCCATTTTAGAGTATCTATCCATAAATTCAATGGGGAGCGTTACGGTTTCATCGTCAACTTCGTATTCGTCAGTTACGCTGCTAAACTCATAATGACCATTCTCAATAACGTCGTTTGCGTAGTTAAATGCATTCTCAAAGTCGTTCATCTGAAAATAGACCCTTGCAAGCAATGCTTTGGCTGCCCATTTTGTAGGATATGCTCCATGTGTATCGTATTCACTATCAGCCTCTTCAGGCAACATTTCTGCAGCATCTTCAAGTTCACTGATTATAAACTGATAACTGTCATTAACAGTTTCTCTAACCGATCCCTCTGGTTTTGACTTTATTTTAATGGGAATGCCCAAGTGACTATTGTCTGGTGTATAGCCATAGGGTTGGGCAAATAGCCTTAGGGTTTCAAAGTGTGCCAGTGCTCTAACAAACCTTGCTTCGCCTTCCATCCTATCACGGTCGTTTTGGTTCTCAACCAGATCAAGATTTTCCAATACGTTATTGGCACGATAAATTGCAATGTAGGGTTCTGAATAGAGACCACCAATAATACCCTCAAAAACTGATGATGCCCGATTGTATATCACAAACCAATCTCCATCCAATTCTGACCCAAGAATATTATTTGTCAGTAGTTCTGAAACAATCTGAACTCTTCCTCCAAGAAAACTACCACTAAACAATACGGTATAGGTTGAGTTTAGGAGCATACGAACGTCTTCTTGAGTATTTAGCGCATCTTCCTTCAGAAGAACACCCTCTGGTTTAATATCTAGGAACTCACTACATGAGCCTAGAATTAAGCTAATGGTTAGAAATATTGATATAAAAATATTTTTTGTTCTCATTATATATTGATATTTAGCGTTAAAAACTTAGATCGAGGCCAAATGTAAATACTTGCTCCTGCGGGGGAGTTAAGTAGGTGATATTTGAACTCATGTTTCTATCGGCAACATTTTCAAAATCACGAGCTATTTCGGGATCGCCATGGAAACGTGTCCATGTTAGCAGGTTGCTTGCAGATATGTAAATTCTTGCACTCTTTGCCATTATCTTTTTAGCAATATTTTGCGGTAGGTTATAGCCCAGCGATAAATTCCTCAACCTAAGATATGATGCATCGTACAAAAACATGGTTGAATTATATTGCCATTCACCCGGCAAACCGGGGTAGTTAGATGGATTAAGGGTTAGCTTAGGGTAACTTGCATTATCGCCGGGTTGTTGCCAACGGTCAGCAATTTCTTGCCTAAGCTGCCAATCGGTAATTACTCCAAGCTGTCGTTTACCTGAGTTGTCGTATATATTACCCCCAATGGTAAATACGAACATAAAGCTAAAGTCAAATCCTTTATACTGAAAGGTGTTGGTAATGCCTCCTACTGCATCGGGAATAACCGATCCAACAACAACCCTATTATCCAACGAGAAAACTTTGGTTTCGTAGCCCTCCTTATCAAGCCAAATGGGCAGACCATCAGTAGGATCTACTCTCGAAAAGCGAACCAAATAGTTAGAGCCAATGGGTTTGCCAATTACAATTCGAGTATCGTTAGTGCCACCACCAACAGCATCGGGCGAAAGGTCGCCAATACTTAATACCTCATTGTGGTTTCTGGCTATATTCAGGCTTGTGGTCCACTTTAGCTCACCAACAAGGTTGTTCGACCTAAGGTTAAATTCAAAACCCCTGTTGAGAACTTCACCAACATTGTCCCAATATGAGTCAAACCCTGTGGAAGGAGCATTTGAACGATTAATGATGACATCCTTTGTAATTTTATTGTAGTAGGCTATTTCACCTGTAATACGGTTTCGGAAAAAACCGAATTCGAGCCCAACATCAAAGTTGTTTAACGTTTCCCAGCGAAGGTTTGGGTTTTCAAGGTTTGTGGGATAAATAATAGGGTAATTGTTATAGTACTCATTGCTCTCTACCCCTGAATAGGTTCCAAACCATGCATAGTTAGCAAAATTCGCATTACCCGTAATCCCATAGCTAGCCCTTAGGCGAAGGGTGCTAAGTGTTTCGTTTCCCTTTAAAAAATCTTCGTCAGAAATTCTCCAGGCGCCCGAAACTGCTGGAAATAACCCGTAGCGATAGTTTGCCCCAAATCGGGATGATGCATCGGTACGGGCAAGTACTTGAAAAACATATTTATCTTTAAAAACGTAGTGAATTCTGCTAAAGAAACTCACAAAGGACCACTCTTGAGGAGTGTCTTTTGTTATAGTCTCTTGGTAATCAGTGTTTTCATCGCCATGAGGAGTATCATCCCAGTAGGGCCCAAGTACATCAATCGCTTCGTAATACCTTGCTGTTGTTGATGATTTTTGAACTTCAGAACCACCCATAAATGTGAACCTATGGGAATCGTTAATGCTAAGTTCGTAATTAATAACAATATTTCCGGTAAGGTTATTCACATAGCGAGGCCACATTTTTGCAACACCACTGTGGCTAGATGCAATATACTCTTGGGGCTCGTAACGATGCTCGCCAAAGTCCATATAGTCGTAACCCCCATTTGCCGAAACCGAAAAGTTATCAAAAGGAGTAAGGCGTACTGCAAGGTTATTGATGGCACGGTTCTCAAAATTTCTCCACATCATCAAATCTTGTCTCATTACAGGGTTTTATAGTTTCATATATCAGTGTAATCCCCAAAGATTTTTGTTCTTCACT